>JAPOOP010000026.1 GCA_026713385.1 Candidatus Poribacteria bacterium
AATAATACCAAATCCGTATGTTTTCATATTCTTAACTATCGTCCTTTACTACACGATCTGACTGTATGTCAGATCATTGGAAAAATTATGACCTCCAACGAGAATCAAGTTTCAGAGCACGCGCCTACAGAGGAACAAGACGCTGAGCAGACACCTACCAACAAAGTTTTCAGAATCGTCTGTATGACGTTTTGCCTCGCAGTAACGGTACTCTTTCTCTGGGTCTGGCATCACCAGACCCAATTCAACGATCACTACCGGAAAGCAACTTTTTTGATGCGCAACGGTGAAGCACACCAAGCAATTGAAGCGTATCAGAAGGCAATCAAAAACAAGGCACGCACCATCTTTTTCACCAAAGAACCGTCGGTTTACAATAACCTTGGGCAAGCGTATCTATATGCCGAGGAATATGCTTCCGCTATTGAGAATTTTGAAAAAGTGATTGAGATGGCACCGGATATTGCTGAAGGCTACGTTAACTTGACGACCGCCTACCTCCGACAGAACCTACCTACCAACGCACGTGAGCTATGCCTGCACACTCTTCAAAGTTTCCCGAAAACCGCCCTACTCCACTACAACCTCGCGTGTGCTTATGCACTGACGGGTGAGTCACAGAAAGCGGTAGACTCGCTCAGGCAAGCGGTAGGTATCAACTCGGAACTTAAAGTACTCGCGGAGCAAGAGGGTGCCCTTAAGGGCGTTGTGCCTGAACTTCCTTGAATCCTGCCACCCTCATATAGGTCAAGGTAGTATATCTGCTAACCTTCTACCACAGCGCGCAGTCTTAATCTCAAATGATTTTCCACCGAAAGGCACTTTTGACTGGGGCTTTTTGAGTTGTTTAACTTCCGCTGTACGAATACTCCTGCAAAACAGGATTGGGCGACAGACGCGGCTGAATGAGTTTCTGTTAAAAAGATTTTCTCTACCTACCTTGTCCCGGATATTCTCAAGAATCTCACTCCTGCTCAACCTCGGTGCCTCCTGTTGCCTCCTCAAGTTGAGTTCGGAGGTCCACTGACCGATTGTAGAGTTTCTCAGCCACCTCTCCATATTCTTTTGGTTCTATGCCTGAAATGTGCTCAAATGGGATTTCCTGCACGGGTTTATCTGTGCGAAACCACCATGCACCAACTTCTTCCTTTGTTAACCAAGCCGCCGATTCCGTTTTATTGTTTCCCTGTTTCATCACTTCACCTTCGCGAACCAAATTGCCGATTTGCTCAAGGAGCCAGTCGCTATGTGTCGTGATAATCACGCGTACACCGGCTCGCACCAAACCGGTAAGAATCAGAGCAATCGTGGTTTGAGCCCCCGGATGTAAATGGGCTTCAGGCTCTTCAATAATGAGAGTATCCCCTGGCTGAATAACACCGCGCAGAAACAGCACAAGCGGTGCGAGTTCTGATACCATCGATGAGGACCTACTCATTGATAAAGACCTCTCTGCCTTCCGTGGATGGTAACGGAATTCAGGGAATCCGCCGGCAGGCTCTGAGACCCTTATCTCTCCATGTAGCACATTTGCCTCTAGTGCTTCAGCAATTTCAAGTATTCTATCCGAGGACTTGCTACGTTCCTTGTAATTGATAATCTGTTTTAGAAAGTCCGCTATCACTCCTGAAAATGCTCTGATTTCAGGCAGAGTCTCCAAACTGATGCGGTGAACACGATCTATGAGCGAACTGGCAATCACACGGCGGCTTTGCACGATGCCGCCCCGGGCAGCAGGTAAGTAATACGATTGAGGAACCTCCCACCTATAAACACGAAAAAGTCGCATAAGATCTTCAAAATCCAGTGTTTCTTCCGGTCCTTCCCCATTCCCCGGTTTAAGAACTATGTCCTTGTTAATAAACCCGTCTACAGTGGAATTGGAATCAGAATCGTGCATAATGTCAAAAGACCACAAGAGCCGATCTCCTTCACGGACGTTTAGCGAAACTTTCAGTTCGTTCCAAGTACCATCGGTGAAGCGTATCAGTTCTGAAGTGGATTCCAAATCAAAACACCGCTGGAGTTCATCTTCAAAGGCTGTAGGCTTCTTGAGATCAGATTCTAACCAAGACCGCATCCGATCAGGTAAATCCGAAAACGTGAAGGGGCGTCCATGTGTATTCAGCTTTTCGAGCATCTCCAGAGTTTCTACCTGTAGATCTACCTGTTCTTGAATTCCCACGGACTGATTTCGAGAGCGGTAAGTGAACCTTAAGTAAGAAGCAGCCTTGGATGCCCACGGAAATTGCGAAAACCCTTCAAAGCTCTGATACAACGCATAAATGAGCGCGGAGAGATACGTCTTGCCGGTATTGCTCTCACCCACAAAAACAGTCAGCGGACGCAGATCTATCTCCGCCTTTTCTATCGGTCCAAAATTCTCCACTACAATGTGGATATCTGGGGGCTGCTGTCCATGCTCGGTTTTTCGCATTGTTTCCTGCCAGTGATGATTTTAAACCAATTATACGCCTATTTTCATCTATTTGCAACGAAAAATGGGCGAGGATTAGATCTCGCCCATTTCACTTAAAACAAGGAGTAAATAGATATACACCATCACTATCTTTTTAACTTACCCCACATCATCGCCAATTTGCCGCGGGCAGAAACATCAAGCGTATCGTTGATGATTTTCTGGATGTCTGCTTCAGAAAGTGCGTAGTTGGCTAACATCAATTCGTCGATTCTACCCTGAAAGAAACGCGGGCAGCATCCGTTATTTTCGCCACCGAATCGCAAAGACTTGTCTGGTCTGGTTAGACCAGGCCCCTTCTGTGCGATAGCCGTGCCATCGGATTCC
>JAPOOP010000737.1 GCA_026713385.1 Candidatus Poribacteria bacterium
AACCCTCGCTGCAATGGCGTTTTCGGTCTTGTTCGGTATCGCGGCAGGTATCATCGCTGCGATCTCTCGTGGAACGTTTTTAGACTATTTCTCCATGTCAATATCCCTCGCTGGTATCTCTATGCCAATCTTCTGGTTGGGGTTGATGCTCATCTTGCTATTCTCATATTTCCTGCCGATACTACCGAGCACGGGACGACTGGATGTCATATTAGATTTAGATGTCCAGTCGCGCACAGGTTTTTATCTCATCGACACCCTTCTCGCTGGAAACTTCGCTGCCTTTCGCAACGCCATCGCGCATCTCATCCTCCCCGCAATAACATTAGGCACGATCCCATTAGCAATAATCGCTCGTATGACCCGATCCAGTCTCCTTGAAGTGTTGAACCAACCGTACATTACGACTGCTTATGCGAAAGGCTTACCGCGATGGAAGGTTATTAGTAAACATGCAATGAAAAACAGCATGGTGCCCATTCTGACAATTATCGGCTTGGAATTCGGCTATCTATTAGGTGGAGCGATTTTAACCGAGCATATCTTTTCTTGGCCCGGACTCGGTTCGTGGTTGCGCGCTGCCGTCGAGGCTCGCGACATTCGCGCAGTGCAAGGCGGTGTTCTTTTCGTTGCTACGGTCTTTATGCTCGTCAATCTTATCGTGGACCTGCTGTACGCATACTTTGACCCACGTATTCGAGTAGGAAACGAAGCCACATGAACAACGTAACAACCGTCACCACGCAGCAGTACGTCGTTAGGAAACTCTTAAGACACCGTTCTGCCACCATTGGGGCATCCATTATACTGTTTTTCATTATTGTTGCCATTTTCGCGCCGCTTATCGCAACACACGATCCGAGGCACGCCAACATCGTCGAACGCCTCAAAGGCTGGTCGGGTACGTACTACCTTGGCACAGATGGTGTTGGACGTGATATCTTCAGTAGGGTCGTCTATGGAACGCGTATATCTCTGAAAGTTGGACTCATCGCGATGTCATTTTCCATTGGATTTGGGACCCTCTTCGGGGCAATCGCGGGCTATTACGGTGGAAGACTCGACAATCTAATTATGCGTGTGATGGATATGATGCTTGCCATGCCGAGTATCCTCCTCGCGATGGTCATTGTCACCATTCTGGGGCAGAACCTCACAAATGCGATTATCGCCGTCTCCATCGTTTATATTCCGCAATACGCCCGAATTTTACGTGCCGCTGTTCTGAAGGTCCGCGAGTTAGATTACGTCGTCGCCGCGAAGGCAATCGGTGCCAGCAACAGTCGTATTCTCCTGACCACCGTCCTTCCGAACTGTATCGCACCGTTGATCGTCCAAGCGACTTTAGGTATCGGTGCCGCCATTTTAGATGCCGCAGGACTGAGTTTCCTCGGTCTCGGTGCTGAGATTGGTGAACCCGAATGGGGCGCGATGCTCAATGAAAACCGGAAGTTTATCCGCCGCGCACCGTTGGCTGTCACTGCTCCCGGTATCGCTATCTTCCTCATCGTTTTGGGATTCAACCTTCTCGGTGACGCTCTCCGAGATGCCCTCGACCCGCAGATAGATTGAGGTTAAACGATGCTAATATGGACAGACATACAGTAAAACTTAAGATTTTTTTGACACGTCCTGCTTTTTGTGATATAATTCAATGCAAATTTAATCCAGCGAGGTTTAATACCTGATGGAGTTCGCTTTAAAAAGCCAATTTCTGAAAATGAGTCTCAATATCATGAGATTAAACTTAACCAGGACCTGCCAACTGCGTTCCCTACTCAATCCGGGAAACCTACAAACCACTTCTTACACACTTCTTACACTCATGAGTGTCCTACTTTATTTCTCCATCGGCTCCGCTGAAGCCGCAAATCGGGAGTATTGGATCGCCGCCGAGAAAGTTGAATGGAACTACGCCCCAAGTGGACAAAACCTCATCAGACCTGCGATGGGGTTGGGCGTTTGGGGGAAAGCACTCGTGTACGAAAAATATCGCTATATCCAATACACCGATAACACTTACACGACACAAGTTGAACAGCCCGTATGGATGGGTATTCTTGGACCGCAACTGCACGCTGTCGAAGGCGATAGTGTTCGGGTACATTTTCTTAACCGCGCTGACAAACCGCTCAGCATGCACGTGCACGGATTACAATACGACGAAGCGAACGAGGGAGCTGATATGAAAGGATCTGGTGCCGCTGTGCCGCCCGGGGGCAAGTTCACCTATCACTGGGAAGCAAATAGTGATGCTGCTCCGGGTCCGAACGATCCTTCGTCTATCGTCTGGCTTTATCACTCGCATGTCGAGGCGGTTACCGAAGTCTACGACGGTTTGATTGGAACCATTGTCGTCACGAAAAAAGGGATGGAACGTGCTGCAAATGATCCGCGCCCCAAAGATATTGACATAGCCTTCACGACCTTGTTTCTGGTCTTCAATGAAAATGACCGCAAAATCATCAAAAGTGGACAAAGTGCGGAATATGACTCTCCTGAGGAAGCCGAAGAGGGTAATCTTAAACACGCTATTAACGGTTATATCTTTGGCAATTTACAAGGGTTGGAAGTTGAACAAGGCGATCGAGTCCGTTGGTATCTCATCGGGTTAGGCACTGAAGTCGATATGCACACCGCACACTGGCACGGTCAGACGGTGCTAAACGCTGGAAAACGCACTGACGTGGTAGAACTACTTCCGGGCTCTATGGTAACAGTAGGTATGACAGCGAAAACCCCCGGCAACTGGCTCTATCATTGTCATGTCGCTGATCATATTACGGCAGGTATGAACACACGTTGGCGGGTGGTGCCAAAACCCCAAGAAAACGCACATTAAGCCTTTATTCAAAAATCTTGAACCTTTTACAATTAAATCTGACTAAATTCATATCAGATTTAATTGTGATGACAAGCCATTAATTACCAAGGAGACATTATGTTTAGCAACCGATACAGTTTGTTCAGTTATTGTTCGCTTATTCTGCTCTTATTCACCCTCATCGGGACAGTTCACGCTGAAACGCTGACGATCTATTCCGGACGAAGTAAGAGTCTCGTTGAACCGATTATCAAGCAGTTTGAAGAGAAGAGTGGTATCCAAGTAGAGGTGAGTTACGGTGGAACGACACAACTCGCCGCCGCACTCCTAACAGAAGGCGATAAAAGCCCTGCCGCGCTCTTTTGGGCACAAGACGCTGGTGCACTCGGGGCAATCAGCAAAAAGGCGATGTTTGAAAAACTCTCCGAATCCATACTCACACAGGTTCCTTCAGGATTTCGTGATGCCGAAGGTTTCTGGGTAGCAACAAGCGGTAGAGCGCGTGTACTCGCATACTCCCCAGAACGCGTTAAGATGGAAGAACTTCCCAAAAGCATCTTCGATTTAACACAACCGATGTGGAAAGGCAGAGTCGGTTGGGCACCGACGAATGCATCCTTCCAAGCGTTCGTTACGTCCCTACGTGTGCAGGTAGGTGAAGAAAAAACAGCAGAATGGCTCAAAGGCATGAACGCAAATGGCGCGAAAAAATATGCGAAGAACACACCCATTATAGAGGCACTCGCTGCCGGAGAAATTGATGTCGGTTTACCGAATCACTACTACCTCCTTCGCTTCAAAAGCAAAGACTCCAATTTTCCCGTAGAACAAACCTTCTTTAAGGCAAATGATCCAGGCAACCTCGTCAATGTTGCTGGTATCGGACTATTGAAAAGCAGCAAAAACAAAGAGGCCGCACTAAAATTTGTGGAATTTCTGCTATCTTCTAAAGCGCAGCAATATTTCACTGGCGATGTTTTTGAATATCCTGCCATTGAGGGTGTAACGCCGCACGCGAATCTGATCCCTCTCTCTGAACTGCTTCAATTGGCACCCACATTCAATCTCAATGATATGGACGACCTTGATGGGACGGTCAAATTGTTGAGAGACGCTGAGATTCTATAGACACTATGTAGGAAGGGGAAAAACGCCCAAGCAAACACCCCGATTCCCGACGCTTTCGTTAAGCCGGTGAGGTAACTGGAATTGAATGTCAAAACGAAAAATAGTAAGTATAAACCACTATCTCCTTATACCGGCAGTTGTGGTGGGAGCTGGCGGATTGATCCCGTTGGTTTACCTACTCGTCAAAGCGTTTTCTGCGGAAGGCACTGCGCTTGTGCAGATTGTCTTCCGCTGGCGAAACGCGAGGCTTTTCTTTAACACACTCCTGCTGACCGGCGGCGTTCTCGCGTTGGATATTCTTTTGGCAACTCCCGCTGCATGGTTAACAACCCGAGTAAACCTCAAGGGAAAACGTTTCTTTACGGTGCTTTGTGCTTTACCACTTGCCATTCCAGGCTATGTGATGGCTTATGCACTGCTGGCACTCGGCGGAAATACCGGTATCGTCGCCCAATTTTTCGGCAAAAGTATTCCGCGTCTCGGCGGTTACTGGGGAGCACTTCTCGCGCTGAGTGCCTACACGAGTCCTTATCTCTTTTTGAATTTGCGTACCGCACTGTTAGGACTCGACCCCAGCCTTGAGGAATCAGCTCGGAGTCTTGGCTACCGATACCGAGAAACTTTTTTTCATATCATCCTGCCACAACTACGTCCCGCCTTTTATGCAAGTGGTTTACTCATTAGCCTACACGTCCTTGGGGACTTCGGCGTTGTGTCATTGATGCGTTATGAGACCTTTAGTTACGCACTTTACACAGAGTATACGCTCTCTTTCGAGCACATTTATGCCGCGTGGCTTGCACTCATGCTTCTGGTCTTTACCGGATGTTTGCTCTACCTTGAGGCAAAATTGCTGAATCGGGTGGTTCTCCATCGAGCGGGAAGTGGGGTTTCGCGCCAACTACCACAGATCCCACTCGGTCAGTGGCGAGTTCCCGCTTACTTGTACCTTAGCGTGCTCTCATTCACGACTGTAGTTGTCCCCGCTGGTGCCGTACTCCTCTGGATGTTTAGAGGGTTCGATGTTGCCGTGTTGGAAGGGCTTGTGAATGCCCTCATCGGTTCACTGTCGATTGCAATACCCGCGGGAATTCTGTGTGCGTTTCTGGCGGTTCCGTTCGCCTATGTAGGTGTTCGACATCCATCGCGCTTGTCAAACATGTTAGGGCGTGTCGCTTATATTGTTTACGCTATACCGCCACTCGCTTTTGCACTGTCCCTTATCTTTTTTGTCTTAAACATCATGTCTTTTATCTACAAAACGTTACCCGTGTTAATCTACGCGTGTACCCTACATTTCCTCGCCGAAGCCATCGGACCGGTGCGGAGTTCACTCTACCAAGCCTCACCAAATTTAGAAGAAGCCGCTCGATCGCTTGGGTATTCACGAATACAAGCATTCTTCAGGGCACTTCTCCCAATTCTCATGCGCGGCATGCTGACTGCCACAGCCCTCGTTTTCCTCGCGACAATGAAAGAATTACCGCTTACCTTTCTTTTATCCCCTGCTGGATATGAAACACTTGCGCTCAACGTCTGGAGTTACACATCGGAAGCAATGTTCGCCGAAGCCGCACCTTACGCGCTTGCAATTCTGGTTTTTTCAGGGATATTCGTTGGTGTCCTCATTCGCCATGAGGAACATGCACAAGTATAGTTATTATTAAAACGACAGGAGAAATAAGTGATGATACGCCTCAAAAATTCCATCTATAGCACTTTCGCATTCGCCTTACTCCCATTCGTGATGCTCGGTTGCCTTTCGATGGCAGCACAAAACACGGTTCGTGTCGATAATGGTATGACGGAGACATTCGAGATGTCCGAGAGTGGGACAGGGGTAATTCAGAAGTGGATACTTCCCGAAAGACGTTCTATTAGTCGAATAGAGATTCACTTTGATCCGATTGAACCGCTGAGGAACATGACTGTCTACGCTCGGATGGGTGAAGACAATTGGCGAATCGTCAAGGCAATCAAAACGCCTATTCGGACATCGCCCTATATCATTCGGGCTCCGCTTTCCACAGATGCTATCCGCGTCGTGTTATCATCATCAATAGGGATGATTGATCGCATAGTTCTCTACGGAGCAGAATCGAGCACATCAACCGAATAAGTTGTCCAAAATTTCCTCAGACAAAATGGGAGAAATCATGGTAAATTGCTTCAATTCGCCTTGTTGACACAATTTTCCAACAATTTCTACACATGTCTGTCTAATTGTGGTAGACTATAATATAATTTTCACTTGGCAAACTGGAATGCAGATATTCTTTGATTTTTTAACGCTGCCGCCACTTGTAACGCTTGGTGCTGATGCCCTCAGAGTGTTACTTTCATTTGCGCTCAGCGTTTTTATTGTCAACATCTACTTGTGGACCCACGCCAAAGTCCCACAAAAATCGTTCACCGACACGCTCATCATCTTATGTATGCTGATTTCTGTGGTGATGGTGATTATCGGTGACAGCATTGCACGAGCTTTTAGCCTTGTAGGTGCCTTGTCTATTATCCGATTTCGCACTGCCATCCAAGATCCACGTGATATCGGTTTCGTTTTTTACGCGTTAGGGGTTGGGATGGCAGTCGGTGCGGGAAACCCATCTGTCGCGATTCTGGCGACCTTTCTCATTGGTACCATTATCCTCTGTATGTACCATTGGCATCTACGTTTTGGTAATGATAACGAATTCAGTCTCGAATTCTGCCTACCACCAGACAAGAACGCCGAGACCGTTTATCGTCCTCTCTTTGATAAATACCTTATCTACGAACGTCTACTCGAACAACGAATCAAAAAAACACAGCAGATTGAATTGACATATCGGGTTAGATTGGCAAATCCGCAGGAATGGCTCGCTTTCTTCAACGAACTCTCAGGAATTGAAAACGTCACAGACGTAAAAATGGATAAAGGGTGAATATAGCAAGCGGAAAACCATGAACTTTTCTTTGCTATCCGAATCTAAAACTGAAAAGGAGAATACTATGAAGCAACTTAAATCAATAACACTCATTGTGCTAATAATTATGGGGTGGGCAATACACGCGAACGCTCAAAATAATCAGGAACCTCCAAAACTCTCAGATGACCAGAAGCGGTTTGATTTTGACGGAAATGGTGCTCTTAGTGATGAAGAGAACGATCTCATGCACCGAGTTACGAGCATCGAAGCACTCACAGGTAATAAGCTTACTGACGAAGAGATTAAGCGGATGAACGATGACCAAGGTCCTGACATGGGGTTCGGAGGTCCCCCCGGTGGAATGCCTGGTTTTGGCTTCGGAGGTGGACGAGGTGGAAGACGCGGACCTCAACCCGCAGAAAAAATTGTCAAACAGTTTGATACAGACAAAGATGGAAAATTAACCGGTGCCGAGCGGCAAGCAGCATTGGATACGCGCGGTGGTGGAAGTGTGTCTCTCACGAGCGAAGAAAGTTTGAACGAAGGCGTTCAGAACGATGTGCTGGCAAGCCTTGGCACGGTGCCAGAAGGTTCACCCTCACTCTACAACGCACAAACACTCCGTACGCTTTACCTCCGATTCCACCATGAAGATTGGTACGAGCAGATGTCCTCGTTTTATCGCACGGATATTGAAGTTCCAGCAGAACTGGTTGTTGATGGAAAGGTTTACCCGGAAGTTGGTGTCCATTTTCGAGGTACGTCCTCCTACTTTACAGTCGGATCGGAGAAAAAATCCTTCAATATTGCCGTTGATTACGGTGAAGACGGACAACGCCTCTACGGCTACAAGACACTCAATCTACTCAACGGACACGTCGATGCCTCTTTCCTGCGTGAAGTCCTCTACAATCGAATTTCCCGTGACTACATTCCCGCGATGAAAACCAACCTCGTGAAACTGGTTATCAACGGTGAAAATTGGGGAGTTTATATCAACCTCCAACAATATAACAAGGATTTTCTCGCCGAATGGTTCGGCACGAAGGGCGGTATCCGCTGGAAGATAGGTCCCGGTGGAGGCGGCGCGCTGACTTATGCCGGAGACGATCCAGCGTCATATCAAGAAACGTATCAACTCAAAACCAAAAATGTCGAAAACCCATGGGAAGGTCTTATTGCACTCACGAAGATGCTTGACGATTCCACACCTGACTCGGAACTTGTGGAAAATCTCCCTTCCGTCCTTAATATCGACCAAGTGTTGTGGCAACTCGCCGTTTCAAACGTCTTTATGGACGACGACGGCTACATCCACAAAGGGGGCGATTACGCGCTCTATCAAGATGTCAACGACAGATTCCACCTCATACCGCATGATAACAATGAAAGTATGAGGTTTGGTCGATCGGGTCGAGGGGGTCCCGGGGGTAGAGGTCCCGGAGGTTGGTCATGGGGAGACTTAACGAACGGAATGGTATCTCCTACAGCACATGAAGACAATGCCGCACGTCCACTTATTAAACGATTGCTCTCAAACCCGCAGTGGCGTGCACGCTATCTCGCACACGTCCGAACCGTCGCTGACGAATGGCTCGATTGGGAAGTCTTGGAACCAATTATCAAAGAATATCAAATGCTTATTGACGCAGAAGTTCAAAAAGACGATAAGAAACTTTATGGATACGAAGATTTTGCGGTTGATACACCCATGGATCTCAAGCGTTTCGTGACTGAAAGACGCGAACACCTACGTACGCACCCAGAACTGAGTAAACCCGTACCAAAGATTGTTTCGGTTGAAGTCGGATCTGAAACACCTCCTGTAGCGAATCAATCTGTCTCGGTTAAAGCGACTCTCGACAAATCACTTGCCGCGGATTCGGTTTCGTTGTATTATAGTACTGATCAGTATGTCGTCTTCAATCAGGTGCCAATGACAAAAGAAGGGGATAGTTATGTTGGACACATCCCCGGTTTTCCAGCAGACACCTCAGTCTACTATTACGTAGAGGCGAACGCAGTCAAGACGCACGGGACAACTGCCTTTTCACCAGCAAGATCAGAGCAAGGCGCGGCGCAGTACCGAATTGGTGTTCCCGTTGCAAAAGAAACGCCAGTCGTCATCAACGAACTCATGGCAGTCAATACCAAGAGTCTTGTCGATCCGCAAGGACAACACGAAGACTGGCTTGAGTTGCACAACCTCACCAGTAACGTCGTGAATCTCACGGGAATGTATTTAACAGATAAGACGAACAATCTCAAAAAATGGGCATTTCCTGAGAATACGACGATTCCAGCGCGGGGCTATCTCCTTGTGTGGTTAGATGAAGACGGCAAAGCCGATGTGGGACTCCATGCGAACTTCAAGCTGTCCCGTAACGGCGAAACTGTGATGCTCGTTGATACCGATACACGTGGTAACCAAGTGCTTGACACAGTGACGTTTGAAAAACAGGAGAAGGATGTTGCCCTCGGCAGATGGCCGAATGGTAGTGGCAAACTCAAACAGGTCCAAACCACACCGGGTAAAGAAAACGTGATTAAATAAAGCAAAACGAACTTTTTGTTTTATTACATGTCTAATTGAACAAGTAAACCATTGAGTTCCCCTTATCTTCAGAATTTTGCTTGATTTAAGTGAAATCCGAGATTTGAAAAGCAGGATTATTGGGGAATTGAACGGTTCTGAATTAAGAAAGCATGTTCTTTATCCCGGCAGTTTGGAGAAGAAGTATGTCCATTGCAACCCTTACAGCGACTATGGAAACCTACTCGGAGATAAGCAAAACAGAAGAATTAGATCTCGCACAGGAACGTGAAATTGTTTTGCGCTGTCAAAAAGGCGATGCCGATGCAATGGGAACCCTTGTGATTCAGTATCAACACTGGGTCTACAACATCGCTTACGGTATACTCGGTCATCACCAAGACGCAGAAGATGTCGCGCAAGATGCATTCCTCTCCGCATGGGAAAACATTGGGAAATTCCAATTCCGTTCCCGATTTTCTACATGGCTCTATCGCATCGTCAAAAACAAGTGTCTCAATCACATCGATCAGTATAAACGCCGAAAAACCGACCCAACGGAGATTGATGATTCACAACCGTGGGTACCCCTTAATACAGTGACACCTGAAGAACAAACACTACGTACCGAAGAGAAAGAAATCGTTCACGCAGCCCTCGCAAAGCTGAAGAACAGTCATAGAGAGATCCTGGTGCTGAGAGAACTGCGAGATCTGAGTTATGAAGAAATATCTGAAATCCTGGGATGCACACTGGGACGCGTTAAATCCCGGTTACATGAAGCCCGAAAAGCCCTAAAAAAAGAACTGGAGCGAGTCGAGTGGTAAACACCACCTACCACTATCCTCGAGTAAAAACATGAACCATCAAAAAATCCGAGCGGAATTATCAGCCTACTTAGATAACGAATTAAGCCCGAACAGGCATAAGCAGATTGAAGCACATCTGCGTTCCTGCGACGAGTGTTCCGATATGCTGGCAGCGTTCCAAACGAACCGTCAGATGATCACAAATATCGCGCGTCCAGTGCCATCAACGCTCAAGGATGGAGTGATGGCAAAAATACACACGCAGTTTCAAGATGAACTCTCAGCCTATTTGGACAACGAATTGGCACCCGAAATGCGCGATCGGATGGAAGCACATCTTCACGCTTGCAGTGAATGCTCCGACATGCTGACAGCGTTCCGCCAAAATCGCGGGCGCGTCAAAACGATTGAGCAGCCTGCTCCGTTGTCCATTGAAAGCGCAGTGATGGCGAAAATACGCCAACAGGCAGCACAAGCACATACAGAGGAACCTGCTCGTACCGGATGGATACCTGATATAGGGCGATGGATGCCTGACCTCGGACGCTGGTTTTTCCGTCCCGTTACCGCAGGCGCGACCGGTGTTCTGACGCTCGTCCTGATTTTGGGGGCACTCTACTTTTATCCGACTGCTCCGCAACATGAAGAGACACTCGATTTCTACTTCGGGCTTTATACTGAGCAACTCGAAGACAACCCATTGAAATCAAACATCAGCACGCCACTCAGTACAACACAGGCAGAAGAATCTGTCATTATAGAAGCGGTTGATGACATCGAACAAATTCTCGACCTCTATCTGGAGGATGTAGGGAATTAAACTGTTCAGTAAGAACCAGACAGGTGAATCTATGCAAATGCGCACGTATTTAATCCTTCACAAAGGTTTGCAATCTAAACGCCGCTTTCTTTGCATTTCAATTTTAGCCTCCTTGCTCTGGGCACCCCAAATACTCCTTGCTGACATCCGTACGCTTGAACGCATTGCAGAAGCGGAACATAAAGTCAGTTATGTAGGATTACGCTTGAAGACGTTTAGCTCGTCAAGAGGCACACGCACTTTTGAAGAAGTGGTCATTCATAAATCTATAGATGCTTCATACCGGAAAGTGGTATCCGTGGTCGGCGAACGACAATCGTCTGAAGGTTCGCGAGGGCGAAGAAATAACAATGAGAATCGTAGAGATCGTACGGACAGAAATCGGGACCGGAACGAATGGCGACAAGTTAGCAGCCAATTTTCAAAAGAAGAGATTGAGTTGATTGCCGAAAATTATAACTTGGATGAATCGGTATCCACAGAAAAATTAGCGAACTACGAAACTAACATCCTAACGATCACCCCCAAATTCGTCGGTAGACCCACAAAGCGAATCTTTTTTGCCCGTGAAAACGGTGTTATTTTGCGAGTAGAAGACCTGGACGCTGAAGGTGTGCTTCGGGAGATGTTTGTCTATAACCGAATTAGTTTCGACCCGGAAACCGTGGAGCGCAAATGGGAGGTCTTTGAAAAAGAAATTAAACTGGAACCACGACGCAGGCGTAGCCACCCAATTTCGCTTGTCGAAGCTGAAAAAATGTTAAAAACCAAACCCATTCAACCTGAATACATGCCACCGGGGTTCCAGCTGCAGGATGTGCGTAGTATAAGAAGCAGGGAAAACGACTCAATTCTTCTTGAATATACAGATGGATTGGTAAATTTCACGCTCTTTGAAAAAGGGGGTGAGCCACCCCGCCTCAGTAATAGACAACGCGGAGAAGAAAGTGAAATCGAACTTGGAGGTAAAAAGGTGTATCAACACCGGTTCGGATCGACAGATGCCTTCAGATGGTCGGGTGCGAAAATCCATTTCTTCCTGATCGGCGCAATATCCACTGCTGAAATGCAGAAAGTCGTAGAATCCATTATTCACAAAGCAAAGGAAAAATAGGGAGAGGATTATGCAAATATACCATACGCTTATGTTAGGCATTATTGCCACAGGTTTATTGTTCGTCGGAAACGTAGGGGCCGACAGTATAAAATCTCAACTCGAAGCATCACCACGCCACGGCGAATGGGTGAAAGTCACAACCGCTGATGGGCGTGTTGTCAATTCATTTGTTGTGTATCCAGAGGTGAAAGAACCCGCAACGGCTATTATCGTCATCCACGAGATTTTCGGACTCACCGATTGGATTCGGCTCGTGGCAGATACCCTTGCCGCCGAAGGGTTTGTCGCAATTTGTCCCGACCTACTTTCCGGCATGGGGACTGACGGTGGCGGCACAGAGAGTTTCGACTCCGGGGACGATGTCCGACGAACTATCCGTGAACTCTCACCCTCCCAAGTTACATCCGATCTGGATGCCATCCAGAAATATGCCCGCGATTTACCTTCAACCAACGAAAAGGTTGCGGTCTCCGGCTTCTGTTGGGGAGGCGGTCAAAC
>JAPOOP010000025.1 GCA_026713385.1 Candidatus Poribacteria bacterium
AAAACCGTCGAAGATGTCGGTATCGTCAAATTTGATTCCCTCGGTTTACGGAGTCTTACTGAAACATACGACTGTCTTCAGATGATTGAGGCGGACCGCGGGGTCAAGGTTAAACTGGAAGAGATTCCGTTTGACGATAAGGAAACCTATTCGTTGGTTTGCCACGGACTCATCGCTGGCTTATTCCAGTTGGAAACCTCTCCCGGTATGCATCGGGTTGTTACCCAACTAAAACCTGACAACTTTGAGGAGTTCTGTGCGATTCCGACACTCTATCGTCCGGGACCGATAGAAAATGGGGATATACAGCGGTACATAGATCGGAAGAATGGGCTGCAGCCCGTAGAATATATACACCCATCACTTGAGAGTATACTCAAAAGCACCTACGGTGTGTGCCTCTATCAGGAACAGGTGATGCAGATTGCTCACGATATGGCAGGCTTTACGTTTGCTGAAGCGGATATCCTTCGCTCCGCAATGGGTAGAAAAATGGACGGGAAAAACGAGGAGTTGCTTGCGGCACAGCGTGAAAAATTTGTTGAAGGGGCAATGAAGAACGGTTTCGCTAAAGAAGAGGTTGAAGAAGTATTCGAACTGCTTGAACTTTCTGCAGGCTATGCTTTTAACAAATCGCATGCCGTTGTCTACTCCATGTTAGCGTATCGCATGGCGTACCTGAAAACGCACTATCCGCACGAATTTATGGCGGCGGTGATGACAAGCGAGGCAGACGATTCAACAAAAATTGCCTACTACCGAGAGGAGTGTGGGAAACTCTCTGACTTCTTAGGTGTAGAAATCAATCTGCCGCCGCTTTCTGCAAATAAGTCTTGACATAAGACTATTTTGCCAAATTTCGTGCCTCTTTGAATTTCTCCTTAGCGAACTGCCCCCATTCCTTGATTTTCTCGTTGCGGATTTTTGGATCTTTCCATGCTCCACCTGCCAATTCCATCGCTTCTTCTTCGGTTATCGGCATCTTCGTTAAAACCGCAATCGCTGCGTCACGTTTCGCTGGATCCTTACACTTTCGGATTGCCTTCCATGCGTTGACGAGATCCTTATGCGAGTCAATAATCAAGACCCCGAAAAGGTCGTTAACGATGTTCCATCGGGTACCGCCTTTCTCTGAGTTGTATTGGAAGGGTGTTCCGTCCATGGCAAATGGATTTGGGACAATGCATCGCTCACCTAATTTGTCATAGAGTGCTGGCAGTACGCTCGCGCGGTTTAAACCACCCTTCCACTTAGGTCCCTCCGAATCGGTGTCGCGGAGCATCCAGAGTTTCTGGGCATCTTCTGATAAAACGAATTCAAGAAATTTTTGTGCGACAGGCAGATTCGGGGCACCTTTGAGGATTGCAATAGGATCAGCAGTGACGACTGCACCATCGGCTGGAACAACATATTGGATTTTGTCCGCACCGACGACAGCAATTTGACCGTATGCGTAAAAATCAATCGCGAGTCCATAGATGACTTGTCCTGCAACGACATCTGTCGGGATAGCATTGGCACCAGCGGAGAAACCGCGAACATTACCACCGATCTTTGTCAGGAGCGCAAACCCTTCGTCCCATCCGAGCGTTTGAAGGATAATCTCATACACCATGTGTGCGGAACCACTCTCTCTGGGGTCGGCTGCGCCTATTTTACCGAGCAATGCGACATCACCCAAATCCCGCCAT
>JAPOOP010000024.1 GCA_026713385.1 Candidatus Poribacteria bacterium
GTTCTCATGCATCACCTGACAAAAAGCACGCACCTGCGTAATCGACGCTCTACCGGTCTTGACCTCCGCGAGAATCCGGGCATCCGTCTCTTTCATCTGCTGTGTATTCCATAATGTCATAGCCCCGACACCGTCATGCCCGCCATCACCGATATCCCGTGTCGGCTTCAACCCAAGCCGTGTCACCGCCCAGTTCGAGAAATCGTGATATTTCCGTTTATCGCCATCTTTTAAGAACCTGCGAACCTCCTGCATGTTCGTCGGATACCCCTCAATCTGATAATCTACTGAGGGCTCCAATCCATGCCGATCTGCCAACCGCTGACGCATCGGATCCAGCGCCAGAATCGTTAAGTCAATACCGATCCAATTCCGCTTCAGGCTATGTGCTGCATCGATCGTCGTGCCACACCCACAGAACGGATCCAGCACGATGTCCCCTTCGTTGCTGGATGCACTTATCAGACGTTCATAAAGTGCCAGCGGCTTCTGCGTCGGATAACCGAGACGCTCCTTGGACGCGCTCGTGAGGTGGTTGATATCTGTTATAACATCTTGAACTCTGTTTCCCTTTGTGGTGGATAGATATCGTTTGAATCTTGGGACTCTACCATTCGGGGGCCAGTAAACTAATCCACTCGCGTCCAATGCATCCAACTTCTTATGAACAGAGAGGGACTCATAATTTTCAGGCGGCTCAACGCCTTCGGGCCACGATTCTCTGCGCGGTGCCCGCCAGTGATTACCCATAGCATTCGGATCTATACCCCGCCACGGCTTTCCAGATTCACCATCCTGCACACTACCGGAGGCATTTAGGGTTATGGGTTGATAAAGTCCTCTTTCATCTTGATGGCGATAAAATTTCTTTACATACTCTGGATCGTGCGCAATGTAGACGGGATTCCATACTCTTTTGCTACTTTTGCTATAGAATAGAATCGTGTCATGGATTCTCCCGTATTGCTTACCATCGTTATGTGCCTTGGTGCGTTGCCAGACAATCTCGTTCCTGAAATTCTCTACCCCAAAGATAGCGTCCATCACCCCTTTGAGATAATGGCTTGCCGTCGGGTCGCAATGCAGATAGAGATTCCCCTTTTGCGTCAGGATACGGTGCATCTCAGCGAGTCGCGGTCCCATGAACGCCAGATACGCACGCATCGCACCACTGCTACCCGACACGGCGCGGCGGAGAATCAGGTCATACCCCTTGAGGCATTCATCGAGAGCCTTGTAAGTATCACTGGCGTATGCGCAGTGCTCAATGTCAGCGCGAGCGTCCTGTGCCGCAGTATCCCACGTCCACGTATCCGTAAACGCCTTCTTCTGCGCGAGCGAATCCCCAATGAACGAATTGTAATCCCGTCCACTATTAAACGGCGGATCCGTACAGATGAGATCCACCCGTCCCTCATCTATCTCCCGCAAAATCTCCAAGTTATCACCAAAATACAGTTTGTTCATCTAAAAATATCCTTCAACTATCCGATCTAAACTTTGTACCGCTTTCTGAGGAATCTTGGGTTAATTGCTGAAATTTTGCGCAATAAGCGTCAGGTCCAGAATATTAACGCCACCATCGCCATTCACATCCGCGTCCTCACTTACATCTCCAAATCGAGAAGCAACAAAGACAAGATCTAATATATTGACAATGCCGTCGCCGGTTACATCATAAATGGACGCATCCGTGAGCAGATTGGAACTTACCAGATTAAAGACAATCTCCTGATCCGTCTCAACTCTAACAGTCCCAACATTTGGTGCCAACCATTGATAAGAGGTTGAGCGGCCTACCCCTAACCTGGAGGTGGTTCTTGCTTTAAGTTGAATTTTAAGACAGTTCTCAAATATACCTGCTGGTGTTGTCACGTTTTCTACAGCGACAACTTCGTAAACATAGGAGACTAAAACTGTACCTGTAAGTACGACTTCTGTTTCCAACGCAATTTCCCACGAGTCCCCAAGTTCCAATGATGCCGGGAGAAAAAGAGCGGGTGGTGAAAATACAGCCGTTGCTGTACCGAATACTGAACCGAGCTCCGCGACAATTTTATGAAGTTTTATGCCTGCTTGATCAAGGTGCACAAAATACACTTCACCCGTGCTTTCATCTGCTCCCAGCGTCTCTGCTGTTCTTTTCAGAACGAAGGTGTCTCTACCATTGAAACGTTCTTCGGTTGTTTCAATAGTGTAGGTAACCCGTTCCGTCTTATCCTCGGTCTCTAACACCCATATATTACCCATATCTGTCGGATAATACTCCACAGTCTCCGCTGATAAAACAGCGGAAGCATAGAATAGCAAAAGCACCAACAACAGTCCAAATGAAAACTTCTTTCCAAGAAACCGATCTAAGTTCCGCTTTTGCTTGATAGTTAACCGCATCAAGTATGTAACAAGGATTAAGAGTCCTATAGCCACACTTATACTAATTTCAGTTAACATAAACACCTCACTATAGTTTGTCAGTTTGTCGGCAACAGAGATGCACCAGTTGGTAAGTCTCTATAGCGTGAAGACTACATGACAGCGTAGCACGCAAACCATACAAAGTCAACCGAAA
>JAPOOP010000458.1 GCA_026713385.1 Candidatus Poribacteria bacterium
TGAGATGATGATTGAAGATTTTTGTGAAGCTAAGCGTTTGCCGGTTAGATACCGTCGGAACCGAGATAAACTGGACAGTCAGGATTTCTGGGATCCGATAAAAGTTGAAAATGGGAAGTCTGGCTTTTTAGATCCGCCGCTCATTAGAGATATTGAATTGTATCGAAGCCGTATCCTAAATCCGCTCAGCCATACTACCATCACGAACATACCCAAGAAAGAGATTGAAGATGCGATTGAAACGGTGGAACGTCTTAAAATTGCCCTGCAATAAGACAAACGCTACACCTTGCAATTAGCTACTTGATACAGTATAATTAAATCCAATAAGGAGGATCTGAGTTATGGATGTTAAAGACGCAATTCTTTCACGACGCACCATTTTCAAGTTCAAACCGGAACCGGTACCGAACGATGTCATCGAACAGGTTTTCAGCTTTGGGATATGGGCACCAAATCACCATGTCACAGAGCCGTGGCGTTTCACTGTCATTGGTGAGGAAACGAAGCTCATTCTCGCAGACCGCTACCGCGAAATTAAGATTGAGGACACTCCCGACCACGTTGATGCCGAGAATCTTGCCAAAATCGGTGAATTGGCTTACGAGAAATTCATGTCCAAGCCGACGATTATTGCCGTGTCATGCCTACAGGAGGGTGATGAGCAACGCCGCCGAGAAGATTACGCCGCCGCCTGCTGTGCGGTGCAGAACGTCCAGCTCGCTGCATGGGATGCCGGGGTTGGTATGCAGTGGAGCACCGGCAGAATCACGCTCGAAGAGCAGACGTATCAGTTGCTCGGAATTGATTCCTCACAAGAGTACATCATCGGCTTCTTCTACACCGGTTATCCTGCTGACATCGGCGTACCGAAACGACAACCGGCAGGCGAGTTTATCCGCTGGGTGGCATAGTAGCCGTCGGCTATCGGCAATCAGCAGTCAGAATATAAGTGGTCAGCGGTCAGTAAGAGGGAATTAGTTGTCGATTGTCTGAAGCAGGATTTACAGTATTAGAGAACGTGCGATGAATGCACGTCGCATGAATCAACGGTATGAATGCCTTGTGGCATTCCCCGGGTCGAGTACGCCGCAAATCGCACTACTACAAACCTGCCCTCAAAGTCAACTTTGCGCCTCTAATAGATTCCTTTACTGATGGCTGAAAGTGAGCGTAGTGAGTGCCCTGACTGCTGACAGCTATATGTTAAGTCGATACGCTGCTTCGGCGTTCTGATAGAAGAACTTCGCCTTGACTGCATCGCCTTTCGCACTAAAGTAGTCGTTCACGATCTGTTGCACAACTTTATACGGCGCGAAGCGTTCAGACACGGGCCAATTGCTCCCGTAGATGAGTCTGTCTTCACCGAACGCATCCCATAGGACATCTATCGTTGGGGTGTAATAGGCGACATCCGTCGGCGCGGGGATTTGTCCTGTGTGTTCTGCGAGTCCAGATACTTTGCAATAGATGTTTGGGTAGCGAGCGACTTCGTGGATTGCGGAAACCCAACTCGGGTCGGGTGGCTGTTCTGATATTCGCGCACCTGCGATGTGGTTGATGACGATGTGCATCTCTGGTGTATGTTCCACCAAGGTTGGCAACGTTGATAACATCTCAGGGTTAATCAGCAGATCCAAAGTGAGTGCTTTCGCGGCTAACTTTTCGATATTGGTTAAGAATATATCTTCACCGATTGCGCGTAGATGTCCGCCACCGAGACGTATCCCGCGAAAGAGTGGATTCGCGGAGAATCTTGCTAAAGACCCTTCAAAGTCCGCGTTGTCGGGTTCTAAATGCCCAACAAACCCTACAATGAA
>JAPOOP010000082.1 GCA_026713385.1 Candidatus Poribacteria bacterium
CTCTCTTTTCCCGCGAATGATGTCGGCAAAATTTTCACGACAACGATGGATGGAACCCTCGTTCATACATTGGAAGCACCGGACGCAATGACGGATTTCCAACATCAGGCGGTCAACACCTATTTCAGTGAAGGCGGTAAGTTTGTGCCTACCGGTATAACGCATATTGATGGCATGCTTTACGTTACGACCGGTTACTCTGATTTGGATTACATTTTGGGGGCGAAACTCACGAGTCTTGACCCGCTTGAGGCGAGTTGGTACCCGTTGGCATTCGGCGGCAAAGGTGATGAACCGGGACAATTCGGTACAGGACATCACATTACAGTGCCTTACGGCACAAATCGATTAGATGCTTCCGATCGGGCAAATGCAGAAGTTGAGCGTTATTCCCCAGATGGCACCTACTTGGAAACACTTCCCCTTATTAAAGGGTCATTCCCGTGTAGCATTGACTATGAGGCAGGATACGCTGTCGTTGCGTGCCTCTTTGGACCTAATAAGGAGAAAGGCGCGCCGCTCTACATCTTGGAGGGTAACAATCTCGTCTCAACCGTTATGTTAAAAGAAGAGTTGGGTGTAGAGACCTTCCAGCATCTGCACGGCGCAGTGATTCGTAAGATTGATGGCAAACTTTACATCATTGCGCAGTCGTGGAACCCTGGGGATATCGTCATTTTGGAACAGGTGATGTAAGATACAATCGATAAGTAAATCAACTGCGTTTTGATTAATCACGCTGAGTAATTCGTTGGCAGTGATATGTATACTAACATGATAAGGATTTTGATCGCGGCTAAACTGTGCAAGAAAATTATAAACCCTTATACTGTTTATTGCGTTAATTTGAGAAACCCATGAAAAATTCTTGCTATATGTTTAGAATTATACTAAAACTATTTAAATAGGATAATAATTATGAAACACGAGCAATTAACCGAAAAGGAAATCGATCTTAAGGATCCAGAGCAATATTATTTGTGGCTGACTGCAAATGATGAGGCATCGCGCGCAATCGATGTCTCCGCTGCGAATGATGGGACACCGTGTGAAACTGCTGTTCTACATCCATACCTGCATAAGATATTTGAGGTGAGTGATAAATATCTAAAACGCGTGTTCAGTGAACGACTGCTAAGCGAATTTAAAATGAATTGCTTTCGCCATATTCGAGGCAATAAGAATTCGACTATAGAACAATTTGTTGATGCCTACTATGATTTGATAAAGAGGGAATATCAAAAACAATACACCGGTGCTGATCTATCTTTGAATCAATCCATTTTTTCCGAACCTCACATTCCAAAAGCGTTATGGGGTAACTGTCTGGATTTTTTGCGGCGTATGGACAGTGAGAGCGTTCAACTCATGGTTACTTCGCCACCATATTACAACGCCCGAGATTATTCCCAGTGGAAAACTTTAGATGACTACTTAGATGAAATGTCCAGTATTATCAAGGAGTGCTATCGGGTTTTGGACAATCATCGCCCCTTCGTTTTTAATGTCGGCGACATATTTGACAATGACAACACACATACTAAATCGTCTTGGGGAAAACGTCGAATACCTTTAGGGGCATATTTCACTATGATATTTGAAGAGCACGGTTTCCAATTTGTGGATGACTTCATCTGGGATAAAGGCGAGGTTCAGACCCAACGGCATAAAAATGGAAACAGGCCTTATCCTTTATATCAGTATCCAATCAACTGCTATGAGCACATTTTTGTTTTCTACAAACATCGGTTAGATGAAACACTTTATCCGTGTCCAGTCTGTGGCTGCTTGAAAGTTAATGGAAATGCGTATTCCGGTGTGGGAGTCAAATCTTGGGAATGCAAGAATTTAGACTGCTTTGAGCGATCAGCAGGCAATCGCGGTAAACGTTTTTCAGCCCGGACCCAGTTAATGACGGGCTTGCAACGAACAGAAAATGTAGTTAGTGAGGATCTGCTGCAAAAGTGGCGTCGTGACGTTGTCAAACTTGCCCCCGTGATCAAGATAAACAGCAAAGGAGAGAACATCCTTGGACATACAGCACCCTTCCCAAAGGAAATTCCTGAATACGCAGTGCAAGTGTTCACAGGCGTGAATGAATCCGTTCTTGACCCTTTTGCGGGTGCATTCACGACAACAATAGAATCATTTCGTCAAGGACGGAACAGTATTGGAATAGAACTAAATCGGACGATGTTTAGAGATGCCGTGTTAACACGGTTCTCCAATACTCTGGGCACAAGACCAAAAGAGGTGGAAAGTGAATGGATATGAAAGTGACAAACTCGTAATTGGACTTTATGGGGAGATGCGTTTGGCGATGGAACTGCACAAACGTGGATGGCAGGTTTATAGGGCATATATAGATGAGAAATTTGATTTTGTCATTCTAAAAAGTTACTGCGAAAACTGCCAATCGTTCAAAAATGCACTAACGCGTGAAGAATTTTATAAGGGACGAAATCGTAAAGCGGTAACTCCGCTTTGTGAAACCTGTGAGAAAGACAGCCTGAAAATGCTCGTTCGATTTATTCAGGTAAAGACATCAGAGGGAGTTCCGCCAAAGCGGGCAAAGTCAGGAGAAGAAATCAAAGAGTTCAGTTTCCACCCCAAAATCCGTTATCATCTGGCAGATTCCAGAGTATTTTATGTGTGGATACAAGTCTGGGACCAAGATACGCACGACATCAACTACTACATTTTTAAAACTTCGGATGTCGAGCGTTTTGATAATTTGGAGTTGGATACCTATCAAATAACCGACAATCAAAAAACGACATTGAGGATAAACAGAGTGGGAGAAGTCCTAAATAAAGGTCGAACCTATGATTTTAGTGTGTTTGAGGACTTTCACAACAATTTTCAGTGTTTGGAAGAACTCATAGAAGGCGATTCTTGGAAGTGATGGAACTATTTATTACGTCAAATTATTTGGTTTTATGAGATAAAGGGGTCAGGCTGTTCTCGTTCGGCACATACATATAAGCGTTCCTGCCAGTGAAATATTGCGTATATACATTCTGCCAATCGCTGTTTGTTAGTTTCCATCGTGGTGCGGGACCCAGTTTAAAATAGACGATGTCCGCTTCTTGGAGATTCTCAAACGGATAATCCCCAATCGGTGCGCCTCGGTGATTAGATACGAAAACAACGGCATTTTGAATATCCCGCTCCGCTACCATCGGCGGTAGTTTCTGATAGACAGGACTCCAATTCTGGTACACCCTCCCAATACGGACATAACTCCACACAATATTGATACTCAGCAACAGAAAACATATCCCGACACCAATCGCGAGTCCGCGTCTTTGGAACGGTCTGAAGCGTTCATAGAGGATAAATATCCCGCGTGCCGCTAATGGGATGAACCCAAGAAATGTCGACTCGGTGTAATAGCGGGCGTTTACAGGCGTGAATCCCCACGTTGAACCCTCAAAGTAGAAGACGGCGTAAAGCAGCAAGTTGCACACGAGTAGGGACAGACAGAACACATCGTATCTGTTGCGCGAGCGGTGGAAGAAGGGTATAAATACCAAACACCACGGCAGGATTAACGGCACAAAGGCGATGAACCACGTCACTGATAATTCTATCTCCTTCAATAAATTGTGGTGATAACTCCCCCAACCGAGAGCGTTGAAACTGATACTTGGGAGGATGTGTCGCCAGGTTCTTTCGATCGCCCATGCCGGTGTGAACATAAATGCCCCTTCAAGATCGGGTTCATAGCCCTCCGTGCGAAGACCGAAACCGATTTTGTCATAGGGTTGCGCGACCGTATGAGTGAACATGTATGGACTTTCCGTGAAGTGTGCGTTCCACGCCATACATACGCCAAGCATCACAACGAATGGAATAAAGAAGAATCCTAACCGTTTCATTGTGGAAAGCAACGCTTGCATCATTTCGTGTCTATGTTGCCATTGGGTAAAAAGATGGTAAACTGTTAACCCGGCACCGACAACGCCGAAGACTACCGCCGAGAGTGGTCGCGTATTGAACGCGTATCCTAATGAAAATCCTGAGAGAAGCGGGTAGCCGATCCGTGCGAGGAGGAAGGCATCGTCTTTGCAATTCAGCGTTTTAAGGAGTGTAAGGAGATAGAGCGAAAGGTAGAAACGACTCACCGGTTCGCTGAACCACGTCGAACCCATCCCAAGTGTTGCTGGCGAAATGAGCGCGAGCACTGCAGCGAGAAGTGCAATTCCGGGATGGATGTCTCCATATATCTCTTTCAGAAAAAGATAGAGAAGCAGCAACGCACCCCCCGTTGCGATCGCAGGAATCAACCACGGCGCACTAATAAATACACCGAACATC
>JAPOOP010000553.1 GCA_026713385.1 Candidatus Poribacteria bacterium
ATGCTACGTCCAAGGTCCATGTAAAATGCCGATACCTCCCGCGCCCGCTTCTCATCAACAGATTCAATTTCTGCAATAGCCTCTTTTACCGGTGAATCCTTTAATATTTCTTTTGTATGCTGTCCGCCCATTGCGAGTTTGTCAATTTTACGAGCATTCGATAAACCTATCCATTCCGCCGCGAGCCGAGAGAATTGTCCATACGCCACTGTCGTCTGTGAGTCTCCGTAGGGAGGCGATGTAATCACTAAGTCATAACCACCGAGCGGTCGAGGCATCGGGAGTTCACCATACACTGTATTTGCACTGGACACGGATGCTTCAACGCTTTTCCGTTTTTCAAGAAACGCTCCCAAGCCGTGCCGATTTCTGCTGAGTTTCTTACTAAAAGTGCCAAAGACATCTGGGTTGAAATTCTCAAGCTTCTTCGCAGACATACGGTATAATTTAAATTCACCGTTCCGAGTATAGGAGACCTCTCGAACGGTTTCTGAGAAAGCAACAAGAATAAAGTTTCGCACTGCTTCATCTTCTACTTTGCTAATCCAAGCCCGTAGATTAGCGAGGGATTTGATAACATCTTCAGAAAACCAGTATGCCAGATTAATGATGTCAGGGATTGGAACATCAGGCACTTTGCCCGATTGGAATTCAACCTGAAAGAGATGATCATTCAATCTATTCAAGGTCTTGTCTAAAGTGGATAGACAAAGAGGAGTCGATTTAGTGGTTGCTATTAGGCACACGAGCGGATTAATGTCACACCCAACACTATGCATACCAAATAGAGATGCCTCAACCAGAGAGGTACCGGTGCCACAATAGGGATCGAGGAGCCATCCGCCTTCTACTCCAGATTGCTTAAGGAGTTTCCGTGCGATTTGTGGGATCATCATAGCGGGATAGGTGTGAAAGCAGTGGGTATACTCTTTTGTATCAGCCTCCCGAAAGTCCCAAGATTCATCTTTGTATTTCAGATCATCTGCACTCATATTAGTTTTTCCCGATTACCAAAGCATAAGTTCCAAAATCTCTCGTCAATTCTAAAAGCAGTGCCGTGATTTCTCACTGCCCCATTTTCTTTTAGATGCATTCTTACATCAACGATAATGATATCCTGTTTAACCAAATCCAGTAAATTATCTTCATTTGGTTGTGTTAGGTAAAATGCTTCATTAAACCAAAACTCTTCTTTTTCTTCTGAATTGGTCCGGGCATCTGCATAAACAATAACCAGAGCAGGCATCTTTTTCATGAAACTATTAATTAAGTTTTCGCCAGCCCACTCGGCAATAAGGGACCCATCTACGTGATAAAGTTTGACTGCCTCTTGCTCAATCTTCACATAAAGTCCCTGATTGTTTGGTGTGCTATTGACAGTGCAGTATAGGGATGAACGTTCGTTTGTATCTATGTAGCCATACTTCTCTATCAGGTCCTTCTGTTTCATCTTCCAAGCCCCACGGTTAAAAGTAAACATGGTCACCGGATTGCTAACCCCGTTCCTCTGGGATTTCAACTCTACATCCCCAAAATCAGGGGTCTTAAGGTTATTTTCCTCTAATCCAAGCAAGGTCTCAAGTGTATAACCGATGCCAGTGTTTCCTTTTCGCAATGAAACAACATAGCCCATCCGATTAATCTCATATAGTTTATCTCTTAATTGCACTATATCCATTGGGGAGCCTCAATCTGTCGACAACACCCGTGCCAAAATCTGATTCACGAGTTGAGGATTTGCCTTACCGCGAGTAGCTCGCATCACCTGTCCTACAAGAAACCCAATCGCTTTTTTTGTGCCATCACGGTAGTCTTGAGCCGGGCCGGGGTTTTCCTCCACAACCTGTAAGACGATGGCTTCTATCTCGGAAGTGTCCGTAATCTGCGCCAATCCCTTTTCATCGACAATCTGCTTCGGCATTTTGCCCGTTTCAAAGGCATCGTCAAGCACAGATTTCGCGATTTTGCCGCTGATGGTCGAATTCTCGATTAACTGGATGAGTTCGTTGAGGTGTGCTGGCGTGATCTTCGCGTCTTGGATCTCAATTTCGGCTGTGTTTAAGAGCCGCGTTAGATCTCCCATGATCCAGTTTGCACAGGCAGTGGGTTCACTACTGAGTCGAGCGGCTTCATCGAAAAATTCAGCGAGAGGTCGGGTGCCGGTCAGGAACTCTGCGTTTT
Organism: Candidatus Poribacteria bacterium; assembly: GCA_026713385.1. GTDB lineage: Bacteria > Poribacteria > WGA-4E > WGA-4E > WGA-3G > WGA-3G. Next base: position 2,182 of record JAPOOP010000553.1, read on the forward strand.
CTGGAGAGATGTCGTAATCTGTAATGAACCGTTTCCGACGGGTAGCAGGGAGTTCGGGAAGCGTCGGCTGGACTTCTTCAATCCATTCATTACTTATTTGGACATGAACGAGATCTGGTTCAGGGAAATAGCGATAGTCGTCAGCTTCTTCTTTCCCTCGCATTGCGACGGTCTTTCCGGTGCTGGCATCAAATAGAAGTGTTTCTTGGACAACTTCCTCACCGGCATCTAAAATTCGTGCCTGCCGTTTCACCTCGTATTCCATTGCCTCAATCAGTTCTTGGAACGAATTTTTGTTTTTAATCTCAGTGCGCGTTCCTAATTCTGTGCTACCTTTGGGACGCAGGGAGAGGTTCGGCTCACATCGCAGGCTCCCCTCTTCCATGTTGCAGTCGCTAACTTCAATGTACTCTAAAATTTCCTTAACCGCTCGACAATAGGCGATGGCTTCTGCGGGGGAGTGCAATTCAGGTTCGCTAACAATTTCAAGGAGGGGTACACCGGCACGATTGAAATCCATGAAACTCCGGGTGGGATCACCTGTGACTTCGGCGTGAATCGATTTCCCCGCATCCTCTTCCAGGTGAATTCTACGGAGGGCGACAGTACGGAGTTCGCCTTCAAATTCAAACGTTACGTGTCCGTTTTGACACAACGGAATGTCATACTGTGAGATTTGGTAGTTCTTCGGTAGATCTGGATAGAAATAGTTCTTCCGATCGAATTTACTGGAGGGCGTGATTTCACATTCCATCGCCAAGCCGGCGCGAACCGCAAACTCAACAGCACGCCTATTGATGACCGGTAATGTTCCCGGCATTCCTAAACAGATTGGGCACGTACAATCATTTGCCGATGCGCCGAAAATATAAGCACAGTTACAGAAGAGTTTACTTTCTGTGCATAATTCCGCGTGGATTTCCAAACCGATAACTATTTCGTATTTTTCCATTTTTTAACAATTCACCAAGTGTTCGATAAGGCAAGATTGACATGAATGCCCCTCGCCGTAGACCCGCAATGAACGTTGTTCATTGCTAAACGTTTTTCGCTGATCTTTTTAACGTTTTGAAGATAAGTCGTTAACGACGGAGACGTTCGCTTCCACTTCGCTTTCCGAGGTCATGCCGATAGTCATTGCGTGGACGCAAGGGAGTCCCATCACAAATTCGATTGCCTCGCGTTGCCCCGTCGCGTTTTCTGCCAATTTTCCCTGTCCGAGTACTTTCATTCCATAGATGCCTTTTCCTGCGAATGCCATCTGTTCCATTGTTCGGATGACATCAGCGGGGGATGCGTCCATACTAACACCAGCGTGATTAATCCGAGCCAAGACAACGTCAACCCAATCTGTCATCGCTGATGTTTGGAATGCCCCGTAGTCATGGCAGGATACACCGTGTGCGCGGATCAATCCTTGCTCCTTGCAACGGGCGAGTGCTTCCATCGCATCTGGGTACCGTTGTGGCCAGTCTACTTGAGTGAGACAGTGGAGTAGGACGATGTCTACATAGTCAGAGCCTATTTCTTTGAGAAATCGTTTCACATCTGCTTCTACGGTTTCTCGCGTGCGGGATGTCGTCTTTGTCGTGATAGTGACACTCTCACGCTCCACCTCTTTTAGTGCGGCTTTAACATGCGGGTGACTTCCGTACTGATCTGCGGAATCCCAAAACGTTACACCTTTTCCGTGTGAGAACAGCAGTAAGTCCCGTAAAGCTTCAAATCCCAAATCTGTTTGATTTGAACGACCATTCCAGCCATTCGACCCTGTTCCGATAGAGAGCCGTGAAACGTTTAAACCAGTTTTCCCAAGTGCTACAACTTCCATTACTATGCTCCTTTCAGTGAGTTAACTTCCTATTAAGTATAGCGTAACATATCCGAATTTGGCAAATGATTTCTCGTATTCGCGAGATGGCATGCCATTGTGTGCTTTTTTTGTTGCTTTTCGCCTTTAAGAGACGTTACAATTCTATTATAAAAAAATAAGGTATCATCTATATTTATTTTAATGTGAATCCATAGTAAATCCATAGCAATTGACCTGAGGAGGACTAAAAAAGGGGCGAAATGAAATATATAAATGTTTTTAGCAGAAACCGAATTCAGTTTGGCACTAAATCAGATTTCGGAACTGTATCGTATTCTATCATGATCCGAAAATTTGGTTTAAGTTTACTCGTGCTGGCTTATGGATGCTTCTCTATCGGGACGTTGGTTTCAGCTGATGAAGAACGTAGTGCCGCGTGGCAAGAAGCCTTTGCCTTGGTTGATAAAGGGAACCGGAAAAAGGCAGTATTGAAACTGGAAGCTTTGTTGCAAACCGACCTGTCCGAGTCAGAAAAACTTGAGATTCATCATGTACTCGGCTATAACTATGAGAAACTTCGGGACCGTCCAAAGGCGGTTGGACACTACGCGCGAGTTGCTTCCTTTAGTTATCCATTGGCGGATTATGCTGTCTATCGCTTGGCACGGCTTTACGAACGTATGAATAACAGCGCACGGGCGATAAAATGGTATGCGCAGCTCGTCAAGGATTATCCCACGAGTTTCTATTTCGTGGAGGCGAAGTGGGCTTTAGCACAACTTCATCTGGAAAAGAAGCAGTACGCGTCCGCGAAGTCGGTATTGGTCGAGCTCGTTGAGCAGCCTCGTTATGCGAGAGAAGTAAGTTTTGCTTTGGCACGCTGTAATGAAGAACTTGGGGATGTTCCTACAGCGTTCAGTGCTTATCGCGAACTCATTACGGAAAACCACTCAGGTAGCGTTGCTCGTGAGGCACTCGGTCGACTTAAGCGGCTTGTGAGAAGGAGTAAAACTCTGAAGCTTACCCCAACAGACCGGCTTAATTGTGGCTTGGTATCCTTTTCTCATAAGCAATGGAAAGCTGCAGTGGCGGAATTGGAATTAATTCCTAAGACTGTGGATTTGAATCTACGGGCACATGCGCTCTACCTCATCGGACGAAGTTATCAGGGGCGGAAGTGGTATAACACAGCAATTAAGAAGTTCAATGGTGTCACTGCGCTCGGTGATAAAAACGAATATCTCACGCGTGCGACTTATCAAATAGCCCAGTGTCATCGTCGGAAAGGGCATATTAGAACCGCTATCAGCAAGCTTGAGAGTTTCGTAAAGACCTATGCATGGAGTGAGTTGGTGGACGATGCCTTGTATGATATCGCTCAACTCCGTGAAAAACAGGG
>JAPOOP010000023.1 GCA_026713385.1 Candidatus Poribacteria bacterium
CCTGTATGGCTCACAACCGGGAGACGCTTGCAATCCTATCACACCCGCACACAGACAGGCAGAGCACACGGAATTGATTACCTATTGTCGGAAGAATCGCTGGAAGTTAATCCTACTGACATTGAGAAATGGAACTTGACGGACGGAGAATGGTGTAAAATGAGTAGTGCCCGTGGAAGTATCACTATTAAAGTGAAAGCGACGAACCGCTCTCCGAATGGCACCGTCTTCGCGAGTTTCAGTTTCGCGGATGTCCCCGTCAACCTGCTGACCGGTTCTGGCTACGACCCAGTTACCCACACAGCTGAATTGAAGGTATGTCCGGTCCGGTTGGAACCGCTTTAAGATTTTGGGCACACAAGAAGCATAGGAGGCTCTCTATGAAAACGCAAAAGTACATTTATTGGCAAGATGAAACAGTTTTTATCGGATATTTGGAGACGTACCCCGATTATTGGACGCAAGGAGATACCTTTGAAGCCTTAGAGGAAAACCTTCTGGATCTTTACAAGGAACTCACGAGTGGGGCTATTCCGTGTGTTCGAAAGGTTGCCGAGTTGCAGATTGCATGAAAAGACGAGACTTGATTCGTGAGTTAAAAAAGATAGGGTGTGTCCTTATTCGTCATGGTGCGAAGCATGATTGGTATCAGAATCCGAACACCCGCGTTTCCCAGCCGGTGCCGCGCCACAGGGAAATTAAAGATGTGTTAGCAAAACACATTCTTAAAATGCTTAGGGATTAAAGGAGATTTTGTATGACTTGGAAATCACAATGGTCAGAACAGCACCCAGACGCTGATGCCTTAAAACAACAGTTAAAATCTGAAGGCTTTGATGCCTACGAATGGACAGGCCGTCCAGGCGGTGCCTATCTCGATTATATTCACACGCAAGATGAAGTCGTCTGTGTGTTGGCTGGCACGGCTGATGTGAAGGTTGCCGATGAACAAGGCACAGTCGAACCCGGCGACCGGATGGATGTCCCCGCGAACACGTATCATTCCATCACTGTCACAGGCGCGGAGCCATTAGTGGTTTTGACAGGAATGCGAAGAAATTAAGACTTTTAATTTATGGTTCTCTGCTCCGCTCTCCATTTCATTACGAGCGGATTTCTGGTGAAACCGCAACTGAAATAAGAATATGTACGGTATAACATCAAAAACCAAGCCTGTAACGTAGTGGAAGGCGACTCGAACACGAAAATTGTTTAGCTCTGAAACTCCGTTACTTATCCGCAAGGAATAATTAAAAAATGAATATTACTGTAAAAACCGGTGGGTTTGCCCAAGAGCAGACCGATGTCATTGCCCTCGGCATCTTGGAAAACCCAGATTTCTATAGCGCACCTCTCCAAAACATAGAACAAGCTCTTGGTGGACGCATTCGCGAAGTGATGAACCTTGGTGATTTCACAGGCAAACACAAGACGAGCAGTTGGCTCTATACAAACGGAGCCATCGCGGCACCGCGTGTGCTTTTGGTGGGTTTGGGTGAATATCACGATCTCACTGTCGAGAAAGTGCGCGAGGCGGCAGGCAACGCAGCACGGGCGATCCGCGACATGGGGCTAAGCACTGCCGCAATTCCGATTCCTATCGAAG
>JAPOOP010000022.1 GCA_026713385.1 Candidatus Poribacteria bacterium
CGCACGTCACGTTTTTCCCACCAGTAATCGGTATATCTCTGAATCTGTTCCCGGATTTCAGGACGTTGGTTTTGTGTATACGCGAACGCCAGATCGAAGATGTAAAAACCCGAATGACGCGGAAAATCGCATGCCCGAGTTCCGCGATCGAGATGTGCTTTTATGTCAATGTTCGCATGGCGGATATATTCAAACCCGTCACCTTCGGTCCAATGATAATCCAACCCGTCGGCGAAACTTTGGACGCAGTCGGGGTTAAATGTATTCAGTTTTTGCCAGAGCCATAACGGAGCTTGACGCAGATGGTCGTGAATCGCGGTACCACCTGCTGGGTTTCGCGAACATCCGACCCGTTCCTCAATGAGATGCCAAAAGGAATGTTCACCCCAGGGGAATAACCCCGTTGCTGTATTTGTGCAATTCTGGGCAAAGTGCTCCAAGTATCGATCTGCGACTTCAATGTATTCCGGTTTCGATTGACTTTCAGCGAGTGCATTCATCGTGGTGAGCAATGGCTCATCGTGAGTCAAATTGGAACCGAGATGCGCTCTGTCGCCGTCCCGTTGCCCCGGAATCTTGGTCGGCTTCTCCGTAAGCATATTGCCAGTCTGTGGGTGCAGAATCGACGGAAACAGTCCTTTATACGGTTCGATACCTTCGATAAGTTGGTCGATGGCATTGCATATTTTTGTTAGAATTGCTTCTGGGTTCATCGCAAACATGACCTCTGCTGAATGAAAGATATGATGTCATAACACATTAAGAAAATCCAAAGAAATTTCTTAGTGAGTATCTTAATATTGGATACCTTCCGACATCTGTTTCCGATAATATTCTACTGTTGCTGTGTTCCGAAGTAAATCGTCGCGACTGCGAGTGCGAGCCATTCCTTTGAGTATTCGTGCCGTCTTACGCATTGTGATCTGATGATTTCCAAAAGGTGCGGAGCCTTTGTAAAATTTGGAAAGTAAGTTTTTTGTTACATGAGTGGGTCGCCATAAGAGACCCTGTGCAAAGATCGGAGTTGCCGCTTTAACGAGGGCGGCATGTATTTTCTGATTTGCAATCGCGCGTGCCTGTGCGGTTTCCGCTGCTATCCGCACTTCAACTGCTTTGAGAAGGGCATCTAACGCACTGATTTGAATGCCACAATAGTCAAAGCACCCAGCAGCCTGCCTATCCGCGTGATAAAATATCTCCCGAATATGTGGCGGCATGTCCTCGGGTAGGTGATGCAGAGAGATAGGTGTAAATTTATGCTGAGCGGACACCTCTTCCTTAGATACCAATAACAATAGCAACAGCCAACTGGCGGTGGTCAGTTTATGTATCATGACTTTCCTTTTACGTGGGTTTGTGTGTCAACTCGGTGCGCGAGACTGTTGAATGTGAAACTCGTCTCTGTTGCCGAATTATGTGGTATAATCATACCATAGTTTACTGAAAAATGTAATTTTTTTCAAAGGAGTGAATTAGGCGGTTAAAGCGATGAAGGAATTAAAGGGTTCTATCAAAAGTTGCTGATTGCGAGGTTGATTTCGTTTAAAGGCTTTGAGAGGCTGAGGCTACGGCGGATACGATGTCCCATTTTTTTCTTGTCACCTGCTTGCTTGTCTTGTATAATCATCATGTTTTCTATACTTCAGGAACCTATGACGAACCATTATTTAACAGGAGAGACTTATGCACGTTGGACTTATGGTAGGGACGATTCGGCGGGAAACGCTCAGTGAAACTCTGGACGCTATTGTGGAACACGATGTCCATCATTTACAATACCATGTGCCTGCAGGACTGTCGCTTGCGGAGGTTCGCAAGGAGATTGACGACCGACAAATCACAATCTCGGCACTTGGAGGCACCTACAACATGATTGATCCCAATGTTGAGAAACGGCACGCCGGGTTGCGGATGTTGCGTTCTGTTGCAGAGCAGTGTGCGCCGATGGGGACATCGGTGATTACGATCTGTACCGGCTCGCGTAATCCGGATAGCATGTGGCGCGCGCATCCTGATAACAATACACCAGAGGCATGGCGCGATCTCGTTGAATCTATGAAACAGGCACTGGAGGTCGCCGAGGAATACGAAGTAACACTCGCATTTGAACCCGAAGTGGCGAACGTGATTGATTCCGCACAGAAGGCGCGTCGTCTGCTCGATGAGATGCAATCACCGCACCTGAAGGTTTGTATGGACGGTGCGAATATCTTCCACAAAGGGGAACTACCGAAGATGCGCGAAATTCTTGATGAGGCGTTCGCACTCCTTGGGGACGATATTGCTTTGGCACACGCGAAAGACTTGGATCGCGACGGACAGGCTGGACACCTCGCCGCTGGGACAGGATTGCTGGACTACGATCAATATATTGGTTTGTTAAAGGAAAGCGGTTATGACGGTGCGGTCGTGTTGCACGGGCTATCGGAAGAACAGGTACCTTTCTGTACGGATTTTTTGCGGGAGAAGATCGCTGCGCTATAGTGGGTACCAGCCATCAGCAAGAAGAATATTTTCTTAAACGAAAACCTCTTAAAACTGACTGCTGAAAGGATTTTTGAAAAAAATCCGCCCTGACCCCTGACTGCCACTGTTAGACTTTCCCTGACATCCGTTCTGCCAACCGAGCGAGTGCCGCGGACGTGTCCAATTTCCCAAGTTCCGCCTCAATCAAGGTAAAGTGTTGCGTCTCAGCAAGTGCCTCTTTGATGGCAGCGTCAAACTCACCTTCGGTTCGGACGTAGAAGCCGCGTCCTGTGCCGAACAGGGTTGGTATGGCGCTATAGTTCCAACACCCTATGTCGTTAAAAGAACCATCAAGAAGATGCCGCTCCGTGCCGTACCCATGATTATTTAAAACAAGCACAATC
>JAPOOP010000197.1 GCA_026713385.1 Candidatus Poribacteria bacterium
CACTGTAGCACGTTGCTGACACCACGAGATTGTGTGCAACTCTTTGGGTTGGCTGTAGATTACGAGGGACCTGTCAAATATCTGATCACGTACGGACGCTCGGCAAATTCTGATGGGTATCAGCAGAGTTACCTTGATATAAGTGGAGCGGTTGAGGTACTGGGGTATCAACCGCAGGACAATTTGGTTAAAACGCATCTTCACAAATTTTTGTCAGAATCTTAATTAGCCATCGGCTGTCGGCGAAAGGTTGGACTGAAACGTCTATCTATTTTTCTGATCCACTATGAAATATCGCCAGAGCGCGTAAGTCCAACCAACAGGCGGACTGGATATACGGAAAACAGCGTTATTTCCAGAGATACCCTCAACGAACCGCAAGGTAAGTTAAAAGAATGCGTGAAAATCCGCTCTACAACGACCTTTACTACCAGAACACAACTGTCCATTCACAGATAATCGACATCGTGACGAAGCGTGCTGTGCCGTTAGGCGAATTTTCTGTACCAATTGATTGGAAAGCGTTCTTCGGGAACTCGCATCCAGTAGAAATAGAGATTGGATCCGGGAAAGGCCGTTTCCTACTTGAAGCATCAAAGCGGCACCCAGTGGTTAACTATATTGGCATTGAACGGGCACAAAAGTACGTCGTATTGACGCAGGAACGGTTCGAGAAGTACATGCGGCATTTCGGTGTGGACAGAACGTCAGGGACATTTTCAAATGTTCGCCTTGCGTGGACGGATGCAAACTATTTTTTGACGCGGTATGTGCCTACGGGATCCGTTCAAGCATATCATATCTACTTTCCAGATCCATGGCCCAAAAAACGGCAGCGAAAACGACGGATTTTTCGGAATCAAGACTTTCTCTCTGCCCTGACACGTACACTCAACCCCGATGGTGGTAGGCTTTACATTGCAACGGATTATGAGGAATATTTCCAAGAGATTCAGGAGCGTCTTGCGGATTTACCAGCGTTGCGTCCTATAGAAGCAAACCTCAGCCCAGATCAGGATATTGCAACCAACTTCGAAATGAAGTATGTTTTGGAAGGCAGGGATATCTACCGATCGGTTTATGAGAGATTGAAAGATGAAGTCAGAAGAACATGAAAACGCCAGAAAAGCGCAGGCACCACCTGAATTGTGGCAGTCACTTCCAAATGTACCAGGGGTTTATCTGATGAAAGCCTCCGACGGGACTGTTATCTATGTCGGAAAAGCGATCCGCTTGCGCACCCGAGTACGTTCTTATTTTGGCGAAGCTGGCAAGCCAAAACACGCCGTCGGAAGTCGTGAAAGTTCTGCCCACGCGCTGACATCGCAAATGATGCGGTATGTTACCGAGGTTGACTACATCGTTACAGAGACCGAAGTAGAGGCACTGATTTTAGAAAACAACCTGATAAAGGCACATCAGCCTCGCTACAACGTGAAACTGAAAGACGATAAACGCTATCCGTATCTACGCGTTACCGTCAATGAACCCTTTCCCCGTATCCACATTACGCGCAAAGCTGAGAACGATGGGACGCGATATTTCGGACCTTTTGTCCATGTTCGTTCAACCCGTCAGACGCTCAAACAGTTAACGAAGTTGTTTCCTATCCGCACCTGTACCCTACCGCTCGTGGAAGTGAAAAATAAGTACCGGGTCTGCCTTGATTATCACATTGGACGATGTCCTGGTCCTTGCGCAGATAAGATGAATGTACCAGACTACAATGAGATAGTTCAGAAAGTGTGCCAGTTCTTAAGCGGAAATACAGATGCAGTGGTCAAAGAACTAACGGAGCAGATGCAAACCGCAGCGGAGGCACTCGACTTCGAGACGGCTGCGAAGTATCGGGATACACTTAAAGACGTTCAACAGGCGATTACAACACAGAACATGGACAATGTTTCCGCCGCAGATGAGGATGTCATCGGTATTGCAGCGAAGACTGATATTGCATGCGTGCAACTTCTGCGCGTGCGAGATGGTAAGCTACTGGAACGTGAACATTACTATCTCAACGATGCGGACCCAGAGTCGCTCGCCACCGCGCTAAGTGCCTTCATCTCACAGTATTATCAAAACGCTGTTTTTGTGCCAAAAACGGTTGTTTTACCGATGCCGATTGCATCGATGGAACTCATTGAAAATTGGCTCAGTGAGAAACAGGGGAACCGTGTTGGATTGCATGTTCCAAGGGCAGGTAGACTCAGAAAGTTGCAAATTTTGGCAACGAAAAACGCCGAGATCCTTCTGACACAGCGTGAACAAAATGTAGTTTATAGTAGTGGCGTGGAACCAGCACTCGTTGAACTACAGGAATTACTTGAGTTAAAACATCCTCTCAGACGAATTGAGGCGTACGATATTTCCAATCTCGGCGACAGGTTTGCGGTTGGATCGATGGTGGTCTTGGAAGACGGGAAACCGGCTTCAGGAGAATACCGTCGATTCAAGATTCGCGCAGTTGAAGGGCAGAACGATTTCGCGATGATGCAAGAGATTATCACCCGCCGTTTCCGCCGTGCCCTCGCAGACGATGAAAAATTCAATACACTACCGGATCTGATGCTGATTGATGGTGGAAAAGGACAGTTGAGCGCGGCACAAGCGGCTATGAAAACTTTCGCGTCATCTCGGCTCCCTGATATTCCGTTAATTGCACTGGCAAAGCGAATTGAAGAAATTTTCGTTCCCGGTAAATCCGAACCGATTGTGCTACGAGAAGATAACCCGACCTTACACATGATCCAGCGGTTACGGGATGAAGCACACCGGTTTGCGGTTACGTATCACCGGCGACTCCGTCAGAAGTCGCTGAGTACATCGGTGCTTGACGAGATTCCGAACCTCGGTCCGAAGCGGAAACAGGCACTGCTCCGGCACTTTGGCTCAATTGAAGCGATCCGTGAGGCGAGCTTGGATGGGTTACTCTCTGTGAAAGGAATTCCACGCAGTGTTGCTGAGAACATTCGGAAGCACCTTTGATCTACTCGCTTGCTATGTCGGTTGGATTGCACGAATGCGGGCAATTTGTTCGATCGATGCACGGATATGGGCAGTTTCAATACCCGGGTTAGTGGTTCGTAGTGTTTCTCGTTGGCATACTATTTGCAAAGAAGGAGTAATGAGGCCGCGCGAATAGACGTGTCACATTTTCGGAATACGCTCTACAAGACGCTGCGTAAGTCCTAAGAAAAACAAAACATGCGAGAAAGAAACATCAAAATCATCACAATCTTGCTCATCCTATTGAGCGTCGCGGCGTTGCACGTAAAACTCTATCGGTTTGCGGAAGTGACGCACGACGGTGCGTTGCAGGTGTTAGTCTGCTTGGGACGCGTTGTTAGCATAGACACAAGCGACGAGGCGGATCAGGTTTTGTCCTTCCGTATTCTCTCTGGACAGTTTCGTGGGGAGACTGTTCAGGTGAACAACATTTGGACGGGACGCGCCTTTGGAGACCGTGTATTACACAAAGGGGAAGTGCTGTTTCTCGATATACCACTCCGAGATCCAACGCGTCCGAAAATTGACACGGTGTCAATGCGTGAATACTTCCGAACGCCGTTCCTGCTCTATCTGGCAGGCATGTTAGGTATCTTGATGATACTTGTCGCGGGAATGAAAGGGGTTCGCGCGATTCTGACCCTGTTTGTTACTGCTCTCACTGTGCTTTACCTGCTGGTGCCACTGACCATCAGCGGTTACAATCCAATCGCGGTTGCGCTTTTAATTTCCACTCTACTCACGTTCGCCACCTTCCTTCTCATTACAGGATTTAGTTTCAAGGTAATTTCCGGTGTGCTTGGAACGCTTGGGGGTTTAGCGGCTGTTGGAATCTTATCAGTCCTCAGTCAACATGCGATGGCATTGACAGGGTTAGCGCAAGAGTTCGGTTTCCTGGAACTCGGCATCGCGCTGTGGCGGACTCCCGCCTCACACCACTGGAATTTCACAGGCATTTTGTCCGCTGGTATCATTTTAGGTGCCGTCGGTGCGATGATGGATGTGAGCATGTCCATCTCCTCAAGCGTCCATGAAGTCAAGCAGGTAAATCCGAACATCACTGTTCAACAAGCGATCCGTGCGGGGCTAAATGTGGGCAGGGACATTATGGGGACGATGGCGGATACGCTCATCTTCGCCTACCTCGGCGCGCACATGATGACGATGTTGCTGCCACGCATTGATTTCCCCGAAGTCGGTATCCTCTACCCATTCCTCCGCCTCGTCAACGATGAAGCCACAGCAGTTGCGATCGTCCAAGCCGTAGTGGGAACTATCGGCTTGGTGCTCACGGTTCCAATTGCCGCATGGGTTGCTGGATTCCTCACGCAGTACGCGAAAGTAGACAAATCCGAAATTCACGAGGACTTACCTTCAGAAGAAGAATTGGAGGAATTGTTCCGTGCTGATCCGCCGCGTAGTAAAGCCCGAATCGCTGTCCCTATCGCGATGGCTGTCGTTCTGATCGGCACAATTTTTGTGTACTACCGCACACATGAACTCTCTGCAACGGTTTTGGAGCAACTGGATGCAGACGGAAACCCTATTAGTAAATCGGAATACGCGAAGGGCAAAGTCGTTCGATTGCTTGAATCCAGTGGGAATCTCCTTTTTGGGATTGACAGTAGTGCCATAAGTGATCTGGACAATGGTATTGTCCCGGAGGTATTACGTGAGACGTTCAGTAGCCATAAAATCCCATTTTCGGATGAAGTCACGGTTTCAGTTAAACCGTGGAAGGACAGTCGTTGGCTGCTCTCGGATACGAAATACGAGCAGACCTATAGTATCCGGGCAATGGAGGACACAGTAGGAGCGATCTCCGAATCGCGACTCAATGTCTATGAGTCGAAAAACGAGCATCATATCCTTGAAGTGGAGATGCTAAGCGGGATGTACAAAGGCAGACGTTTGGTGTTACGAAACATTGTGAACCACAATATGCCGTTGCTGAGTATTCCTGCGGAACCGGGGGATGTTATTCTCTGTCGTGTTGCGGGTGCCCCTGAACAGGTGAGCCTCGTCAACATCGTTCAAGATTACGGTAGAGACCGATTCCTGATCTGGATAGTAGGCGGGATGTTACTGGTAATTATCCTCGTGGGCAGAATCGAGGGTATCCGTACAGCGTGTGCCATGCTGATCTCCGCGGCGGTTATCTACTTCTTCATGCTACCGCTAATTTCGGGTGGTGCGAATGCGGTGTTCATTGTAACGCTGACTGCCGGTGTCGTGGCGTTTGTGTCGCTGGTATTCGTGATCGGTCCGAGCCGGAAAACTTTTTCGGCGGTATTTGGAACGATGGGCGGCATCTTAGTTGCGGGTCTAATTGTTCTGTTTGCACAGCAGCATCTCCATTTTTCTGGGTTAGAGAATGCCATTTCAGCGGACATTGTAGAGGCGACGCGCACGCCACCGTTCGATTTTGTGCAGATCCTCTTGGCAGGGATGCTGATGGGTGTATTGGGTGTCGCTGTTGACGGCGCGATTGAGGTGGCATCAAGTATGGAGGAAATTCGCAAGGCAAATCCGAACATGCCGACATGGCGACTCATCGCTTCCGGTTTGAACGTTGGAACGGACATTCTCGGTACAATGGTGAATACGTTAGTTTTCGCCTATCTGGGTGTGGAGTTATTGCTCGTTGTCACAGTTACAGCACCAAACTTGGACTTTTTCAAATCACCACCGGCACAGTTGTTGAGCATCGGCGTTGTATCGGCGGAGATTGTCCGACTGCTCGCTGGTACACTCGGACTGGTTCTTGCGATCCCGATTACGGCAGTGATTTGCGCGTTCTGGAACCCCAAACAGAAAGCGTAAGATGCCGTAACGGCAAGTTACGTTAAGGGGTACTTCCCTTCGGCAATTAATCTTTGTCGGGCTTCTTCCAAACGTTCTTCCCAATTAATCAGCGTAGGGGTTCTGCCATACATTTCTATGAGTTTCCCCGCTTCCTCATCCATAAGTTTCTCGCGCGCAAGGTAAACCTCTACTTCCTGCTTGTTAGCAAGGTAATAGAGAATAGTGGCGTAGATTTTTTCCATGGACAAAGTCGGGAAACGGTGGAGGAGTTCATCAGGTCCCATGCCTTGTTGATACTTGTTTAACACATGTTGAATAGCAATGCGATGTCCTTTAATGCGTATATCAATTTCGCTATTGAAGTCAAAATAATCCCGCAGTTCCATTTTTTATCGCCTTTTTTCTGGGAGATATCGTATGACATCTCGATATTGATCAGGTATGAAGGAGTTCCACATCCTACGCAACTCCTTGATGTAAGTACCAATTGAGGTACGTTGTGGGAAGCAAAGAACACCAGGGACATGTCCGCCGGACTGCAAATGTTCAGCAAGGTGCCTCGGCATTGTCGTCCGGTTGTTAGTAACCAGGATGTAGTCGTTGTGTTCAATCCACGTCAGAATGTCTGGATCGGGTGTTCCGAGCGGAGGCACGCCCTCGTCTCCAATGAGTCGGACGTGTATTCCGCGGAGTTGTGTCTGAATGCTCCGTTTAAGATGCTCATCAAGCAGAAACCGTGGACTCATGCCGGTTCATCCCAGCTTGGGTCGAACTCCCCCGCAGCAATCCGTTTTTCCTGCTCTTTTCGCAGGCGTTCTCTCTCTCCAACGAGCACCAACGTTGGTCCCTGAGCGTGCCGCCACTCCTGATCTAATCTTTTTTGCTGTTGCTTCACCCGTTCCAAGTAAGCCTCGACTTCTGTTTTGTTCGCCTCATAGTAAAGAAGTGTAGCATAGATTTTTTCTAAGGGCAGTTTTGGAAAACAACGCAGGATTTCTTCGGGTTCTTTACCTTGTAAACGCTCTTCTAATACCTCATCTATATAAACGCGATGCCCCTTGATGCGGATGCTGGTTTCATCAATAAAGTCAAAATAGTCTCGCACGTCCATAATTTGCCTCCCTTTGAGCGATGTTAAAATTTTATATGGAGGCGTGAAAAAAATCAAGGAATAGTTACAAGTATCAGGCAACCGCCTTCCAATAAAATCATTGCGGACACCACGCCATCACTGTCCCAAAACTCGCAAATGTGCTGTTTTCACCGCTCGTTAGGATTCGCGAACCTTGGACAACCACCCGTGTGTCGCGGCTTGTGATTTTGTAACTCACAGGGGCATCTTTGGCGATGAGTGGATCACCGTTTTCAGTCTTGAGCATATCCAGCCGATAATGCACGGAACGGTGCGCTGGCACCTCGAATTCGCAGGAGACGTTTTTTAACGCGGGATCCTCATAAAGCACTTCAAGTAGACAACACGTCCCTCTATCAGCGGTATTGGAGATACATATAGATTCATGCGAAAAATATCCGCCGCCATGCGCTTCCCATCCCTGCTCTGCTGGGGTTAACGCTGCCATGTAGCCATCCGGAACGATCCAGACATAAGCCCCATCGCCATCTGAACTATAGTATGTAAGGGCATCTGCTATCGCCTTTGGATTTTCGTGGATTTCCCTTCTGTCAACTACAAAAAACCGGTCATATAATTTAATGCCCGGCACTGCATGTGTTTGTTTTAATTCGCCTTGCACGGTGAACCATAAATACCTGGGAGCCACCATGTCAACCCGGCTTATACCTTGTGAAGCCAGCCAATCCCCAAATGCATTATTCAGCAACGCGGTTAGCGTGTTCAGATCAACAAGACCTGCCTCTCCATAATTATTAATTGTCTTCATTAAGGTTTCAAATGTCATTGTGTTATCCTCTCTTTTGTCTCTGTTGCAAACTTAGCCATACACATTACACCATCCATCGTTCCGTGATACCGAGG
>JAPOOP010000021.1 GCA_026713385.1 Candidatus Poribacteria bacterium
GAACTTCGAGAGAGTATTGACGCTGTCGTTGTTGTGCAGAATCAAGGATTGCTCGATTCAATAGAGGCGAAGCAGAAACTGCCGATCACAATACGCGAGGCATTCCATCTCAGCGATGAGATGCTGCTCCGAAGTGTTGAAAAAAGTATCTCGGAATTTCATGCCAGCACCACGCGAAGTATCACTTAGTTTTCTCGGGCCGTGCAAGAAAACAAAGGTAAGGGCAATACCTCTATAGACTTCTAATGCGTTTCCTTGAAAACATTTCCGTTGGCATAAAAGCACTTCTCGCGAATAAACTGCGTTCTTTGCTGACAACGCTTGGCATTATTATCGGTATCGCATCTGTACTTGCTATGATCGCTATCGGTGATGGTGCCAAAGCGATTATTCTTGAGGATATTCAAAAACTCGGTGGGCTTAACACCTTCATACTTTACCGCGTTTCTACCAAATTAGTAGGGGGCCGCCGCGTACCGGTTCGGAGCAAGGAACACTTTACCTACGCTGATGTCCTGGCTATTGAAGCAACATGTCCATCTGTGAAAGGAACCACCCCGCGGCTGCCAGCCTTTTCGCGAGTGCTGGTTCTTGCTGAAGATGGTTCAAACATGCGTGCTGGCTATTACGGGGTCAATGAAAACTACACCAGATTGATGAAGTGGGACTTACAAGCAGGACGGTTCATCTCAGAAAATGACGTTGACAAGGCAATGAAAGTTGCTGTTATCGGATCGGGTGTGGCCACCGGGCTTTTTGGAAGCACATCGCCACTCGGTAAGGAAATAAAAATTGGAAGTGCCAGTAACCAATATAAGTATACACGCCGCACCGAAAGATTTACTGTTATTGGTACGCTTGTCCCCCGCGGACGAAATCTGAAGTTCGGCACGAATTACGATGAGCAGATCTTTATTCCCGTGACCACAATGCAACAACGTTTTACCGGCAACGACACGATTTTACAGATTGTCGTTCATGTATCTACCATAGAGGCTGTTCCCAAAGCCATTGAGGAAGTTAAAGCCGTTATTCGCAAACGCCACCGGAACGAAGACGACTTCTTCCGCATCTTTGAGGTGCGAGGAAGGTTAGAAAGTCTCTTGAAAATCAGTACTGTCCTAAAGATTGGGTTGGGCAGTATCGCTGGGTTTTCACTTCTTGTGGGCGGCATCGGTATTATGAACATGATGTTGGTTGCCGTAGGGGAACGCACCCGAGAAATCGGCTTGTGCAAGGCATTCGGTGCCAAAAATTCTGATATCCTGCTGCAATTTTTGAGTGAATCTGTTAGCGTATGTAGTATCGGTGGGTTGTTCGGCGTTGGACTGGGTGTCTTCGCAGGTAACGGAATGGCGCATCTTGCCGTGAGAATAGTGAAAATCGTTCCTACATGGCCCGCAGTGTTCTCACCGCTCTGGATATTGATATCGGTTTCCTTTTCCGCAGTGCTTGGCATTTGTTTTGGACTATACCCTGCTGTAAAAGCCATGCGGTTGTCACCGATTGAGGCATTGCGTGCGGAGTAAACTAAAGACAAAAAAATTAAAACCGTGATTTACGCCAGCACCCTGCGGAATTAACATCTGAATCAGAGGAAATTAATTGATGAAAATGCCGAAGTTTGCAACGGCAAAGGTTCGTGCAGCGCACGAGTGTATCACAAACAAACGGGTAAAACAGAAAAATTACATAATAGTATTGCTCATCACGCTATCGTTTACCTTAATCATACAGTTACAAACTTCGGCAGTTGAAAACATACAGACCGTCCGGAAAGAACTCCGCGCAGTTAAAACAGAACACCCACCTATCATTGACGGGGTCCTTGACGATGCCTGTTGGCAAAACGCACCGCAAGTCATCGGTTTCACCGACGAACGTACCGAAAAGCCAGCGAAGAACCAATCGGTCGGTTGGGTCGTTTATACAGATACAGCCATCTATGTTGGACTTTATCTTTATGACGATATGCCCGATAAAATTGTGGCGCGCCAAACCAAAGATCAGACTCGAATCCGCGGAGAGGACTGGGTCTCCTTCAGTCTTGACCCGTTTCATACGCACCAGTTTTCTGACAGAAATTTCTTCATCGTAAATCCACTCGGCACGAAATACGCGCATCTCGCTACGGGACGTGCGGAAAAAAGTGAGTGGATTGGACTCTGGAAAACCGCGGCGCGGATTGTAGAAGCCGGGTGGATTGTGGAGATGGAAATCCCGTGGCAGATGCTCGATTATCCCGCCACAACTGAACCCGTTCGGATGGGTATTAATGTTGACAGGCTACAACAACGGACTGGAGAGCGTTCATGGTGGTGTAATTTAGGGGTGAATGAATTTCGCGAGAACGATGGACATTGGATTGATGTGCTACCACCGCCTCGCAAGCGGGAACTCAAATTGTTACCCTATCTGATTGGTGGTATCAGTGAAACGGAAACCGATGAGAGGGAATATACTGCCCGGGGAGGCACGGACATCCGTTATGAGGTTACGCCACAACTGCGACTCATCGGCACAGCAAACCCTGATTTTGACAATATCGAACAGGCAGTGGAGGGCATTGATTTCTCCTATGGGGAACGTTTCGTATCGGATCGCCGTCCCTTCTTTTCGGAAGGCGGCAATGTCTATCGCCTCGGTCGCTTGTTCCATTCGCGACGGATAATGGATATGGACGGCGGGCTTAAAGTCTTTGGAAAAATCGGGAAAAACACATCAGTAGGCACCTTAGGTACCTATCATCGGAACAACCAGAACGCTATTCTTCAAGCCTCGCAATCCCTAACGGCAACATCCAGTATCAGCGCGGCGTTCCTTTCGCATCATCACCGTGACACTGGATTGAACAATGTAGGTTATCTTTCTGGAGATGTACGCCACGGTAAATTTTCAGTGGGTTCTAACCTCACTCAAACTTGGGCAGACGAATCGGATGGGAGGAATGC
>JAPOOP010000664.1 GCA_026713385.1 Candidatus Poribacteria bacterium
GTCGGCTATCAGTGGGCATCTGTGGATGAAGTGCTTGCTGAATACAATCCCGCAACACTTGTCGATGGTTTTAACGATGGTGGTTTTTTCTATATCAGTGAACCTGGACAAGGTTTGTGGGCACTGCGCTCGCGGTTTAGTGAATAGATAAATTTACATAGAAGGAGAGGAAACAGCATGCGACTCTTCAAAATTATCGTCAACTGGACACCCAAAATGTGGTTTCCATTGGCAATTGTTCTGTTGAACGGTGTAATTAACTTTTTGGAGAGACGATATCTTTTGGCATATTTGGATTTATTTAAAACCTCTCCTAACATTCAGGTTATCAGTGGATTTCTCGCTATCGCCGGGACACTGATAAATTGGGTCCTGATAAGTGTTCTCCTATTTTTTGGGGGTCGGTTCTTTTACAATGGCAAAGGGGTTTTCCGAAATTTCTTTAAGATTATAGGTTTGTGCTATCTCGTTCTGTTGGTAACCACATTAGGTCAATTCATTTTCATTTTACTTAGTTTGCCGCCTGACCTCACGACGCTCGAATATAACAACACGACAAGTTTACAAGAGCCATCAGAAGCGACGCTTGAGGCGTTGGCTTCAATCGACCTGCCAGTCCAACTGATTAACATTGTGGGGCATATCTGTTTCGCGCTTACCCTCGTAGCAGTGGTTCAAACTTTTTTTGAAATTAGGTGGGTCAAGGCTCTTTGTATCACATGTATCTCTTATGCTATTTATTGGGGTCTGAACAAAGCCTTATGGTCTGGTTTTTGGTATGTTTTTTCCTCTTTTTTTCAACAATTCTTTGTTCCGAGTTGGCAGCCAAACGACCCGATTTCACTATAACCTAATGTGGTATCAGCATTTCAGGTAGTTCAGACAGACTCTGAATCGTTTCGTGCCATCTGCCGGCTTGTGTGCCGTCTCGGTCGAGTAGTATCGAACGAATTCCTACATTTTTTGCTCCGACAATATCCGCCTCATACGTATCTCCGACATGAACGACTTCCGCTGCCGAAGTACCGACTGCTGTGAGTGCGTAATTGAAGATATGGGAATCCGGTTTCTCGGATCTGACGCGCACATCATGTGAGGCAACAATCGCATCAAAATACTCAGCGATTCCCAACCGTTCGGTGAGTGGATCCAACGGTGAATCCCAATTGGAAACGATCGCTAATTTGAAACCCGAGTCCTGCAAATGCTGAAGTGTTGGAACAACATCACTGTAGAGTGCGCCACTGTCCGAAGCAAAGAGGAAGTGCCCAGATTGCAACAACTCCCACGCCATCTGTTCCGCATACTCGTGAACGCCCAGTTCTCTTATAAACTCGCATTCTCGCTTCGCTGTAGTTATCAGCGATTCCATTAGAGAATAGGTAGTAGGGTCAAACACCGCTGTATCGGCGAATAAACTCTCTTGCGCTGTTCCAAAACGTTCCCAATTGATCTCAACACGATACCGCGCGGCGATCCGACGCAGGTTTTCTTCAAGCGTCCGCCTATGAAAATACAATGTTTTGTAAAAATCAAGGAAAATAGCTTTTACCAATTTTTAATTTACCTTGCGGAGGAACAACAGGCGTTAAGATTTTTTCGTACGTTTCCGA
>JAPOOP010000020.1 GCA_026713385.1 Candidatus Poribacteria bacterium
GGAACGGATTGTGAGGCATCCGCGATTGCCCCATTTCGGCTCAGCGCAAAATTGATGAGCGGTGGTGGCGGTTCTAAAAGATGTTCCTGCAAAGTTTGCGATTTACAACCGATTATCGAAAGTAAGAGCATCAGACCTGTACATATACGCAGCATCCTTAACCTCCTTTTCATTTCACCGTAACACTGCCAAGCGTCCGAGTGTCTGTGCTGTTTGGTCTCCAGCGACAGCGCGTATTTTGAAAAAATAGACACCATTGGCAAGTAATATACCGTCAGCGTCTCGCGCCTCCCACATAAACTCATTGTAGCCTTCGTTTCCAGGAACCTCTTTCAAGACATTTACGACCCGTCCAGATGTAGCGTAAATAGTAATAGAGACTTCATCTGCATCCAGCGATAACTGATAGGTAAACGTTGTTTCTTGTTTCAGAGGATTCGGGTAGTTGTGAACATCCCAAATTCGGAAAGGAGTTTCCTCTGGTGAGAAGCCCTCGTCGTGTTTCTGGAGTGTTTTATAATCGAAACTCGTTAACCAAGCGACTTCTCCGTTTAAGGTACTTAGCAGCTCTGCTTCAATCGTCCGATGCGAATATCCGAAAAGTGGGATAAATTCTTCAATCCCTTTGATATGTGGTTGTATGGACTTTGAAAATTCTATAGCACTTGTCAACTTCGCGCGGATTGCCTCTTCCGTGCCCGGCTCGTAGCCGAGTGCTATTGCCTCTACCAATTTAGCTCGGCTTCCAAAGAACGCGACCCACAGTTCCATTAAGTGAATGGCATCGCGTAAATCCTCGGTCGCTTCCAGATCAAAGGGTTCTGCGATCTCACTTGCTACGCGTATCTCGTTTGCAGCCTGTTGTTGTGGTGCCAAAAGTGCCGTGAACCGGTCCACAGCGAGTTTCGCAATGCCCAGTTCCGGAATGGCCAACGTATCTTCAACAGCTCGTGGTCCAATCAAGGTCCAGAATCGCGTTGCGAGTCCTGCGGATCCGCTGCCGTATGTGCCGCCTACAGTCAAGGATCCCGCATAATCCGTGAAATAACTTGCCATGTTCCATCCGTTTACCCGCAAGGCGTTCAGAATGTGTGGTGCTGCTTCGGTGCCGTATCGGGCTATCAACTCGTTTTGAAGGAGTTTATAATGGTCAAGGTTGATATCCCAATTGAGACTTGCACTGACAAGGCGGTCGAGGTATCCCAACCCCTGTGTTGCGCCTTGGACAGTAAACCCACCGAGACCGATGACCTCGGGGTTATTAGCAAGTTGCCGAACACCTTGCACGAACAGATCACTCTCGAGCATCCAGAGCGGCATGACCTCCTCTACTTCATGCGAAAGGACTATAAAGCGATGTCCGATTTCTCCGAGTGCCCTAACTTGTGGGATAGGCACGCCTGCACTCGCGACGGGTTCACCATCTGCGCCCCATTTCCGCGAGAAAATAGTCCCTTTCGGCAACTGCTGTGCATAAATGCCTGCGGCATCCTTGAGCCAACTGCTGTCATACCCAGAGATATAAAATTTGAAGTCTGGACGCACTTCCAAGGCGGCGTTAATAATCGTAAAGTAGACTTGCCAAAGTTTTGCTTGTCCCTGTTCTGTCCTATCGCCACAGTCAGGACAATCGCATGCGCGTGTCTCATGTCCCCAAGAACGAAGATGAAAACCTGCGAGCGCAGGATAGGTGCGCACGATCGTCTGTGTCAGCTCCCTCGCGAGCGTATGAAACGCGGGTTTGGACCAACAGAACGGGCGATAAGATACTTCATTCCGAGATGCCCCGTAAAGCACCGTCGGTCCAAGGACATCGGGACGTTGTTGAATCAGTGCCTCTGTCGGTTCACCCGTCACATACATGAAAAGATAAGCATCAATACCGCGTCGTTCAAGTGCATTAAACCGATTTTGTAGTACCTCGATGCGTTCTCGCCGCGCGCCTATCGGTTCATCTTGCAAGGCTTCAAACGCAGGCGTATCCACATATTTAAACGCCGTCCCAAACCCATCTTCAATACCCGTGCCTGTCCAAACGCCTTCGCCGCCACTCATGTTGATACGGTGGCGTGCGAGCCAGTCAGGCTCCTCTATCTCCAACACAGCACGCACAGGATAAAATGGTGATGAGGTCTCGTTCATGAACGGCACGAGCAGTGCTTGCGCTTTGGCGACGGGTAACTCTGGATGGACAGGCTTTAAACCCGTCAACGCCGTAATACAGTTTTCAATGAAGGCATACGCGCCATAAACCACGCCTCTCTCGGTATGCGCTGTCACAACAATGACGATCTCTGTGCCGACCTCTACTGTTTTGATACGATAGCCTTCGTCCCCAAGTTCTTTTGCCAAAGTCAGTTCTACGTTCGCCTGTAATCCTGCGACCGTCGGATTCGACTTTGGAGTGCCA
>JAPOOP010000558.1 GCA_026713385.1 Candidatus Poribacteria bacterium
AAATTAGGTAAAGCCACCCAAGCCATCCATGCGGGCGAGGCACGGACATCCTCCACCGAGAAAACCGGAGTCCCTCTGATACCGCCTATCTATCAGAACAGTACGTTCCGTTTCGCTACGGCTGCTGAGTGCGCTGAAGCGGTCCGAGATGAGGAGAGCGGCTATATCTATACGCGCTGGGGGAATCCGACGCAGGAGGTATTAGAGCAGAAACTCGCTGCCCTTGAAGCTGGTGAAGCCGCGCTCGCGACTGCGTCGGGGATGGGGGCAGTCAGCATAGCCTTACTTACCGCCTTAGCAGATGGTGGACATGTCGTCGCGATGGAAAACCTCTATTCCGCTACGTTCCAAATCCTCAATGAGGAATTCCCACGATTCGGGATTGAGACTACGTTTGTTGATGCCACAGACACCACACAAATTGAACGCGCTATCCGAGCGGATACCAAAGTCATTTATCTTGAAAGCCCAACAAATCCACTCCTAAAACTTGTTGACTTACGAGCGTCTGCCGAGATTGCAAAAGCACACGGCTTAACCTCAATCATTGACAACACCTTTGCCACCCCATGTGGTCAACAACCGATAACCTTTGGCATTGATGTCGTCGTTCATAGCATGACGAAGTACATGAGTGGTTCTGGGGCTGTTATCGCTGGTGCGATTATTGGACAAAAGGAATTCGTGGTGCGTGCCAAGGAAGGGGCACTCCGCAACTTTGGAGCAGTTATCAGCCCGTTCAACGCATGGTTAACGCTTCACGGTCTCACCACTCTACCACTGCGGTTTGCACGACATAGTGAAAACGCTACACGTGTCGCAGCGTTTCTTGAGGCGCATCGGGCAGTAGCATGGGCACGCCACTCCAGTTTGCCGAGCCACCCGCAATATGAACTCGCTAAATGCCAGATGGATGCGTTTGGGGGGATGATAACGTTGGAATTGAAAGGTGGACGCGCCGCGGGTGAACATTTCGTCGATCACCTCCAACTCTGTTCGTTGGCAGTCAGTTTGGGGGATGTGCGCACCCTCATCTGCCATCCTGCATCAACAACGCATTCAGAGATCCCCGCGGAGATCCGTCGGCGGACCGGAATTACGGATGGCTTGGTCAGGATTTCCGTTGGGCTGGAAGATGCCGAAGATATTATCGCCGACCTCGGACAGGCGTTAGAGTCCTACACTCCTTAAATTTTGGATGTAATTCTCATTGATATTATTCGACGGATGGGTTGCCTCTTTGTGAGGTTCCGGAAATCCTGTAATCAATTTCTGATACGCATCTACTGCTAAATCCGTGTCGCCACCGTCCTCATAGATTTTGCCAACCGAATATTGTGCTGCCCGTCGGGTGTCGTAATCGTAGCCACTGTTATCCGCGACCTTCTGATACGCGTCAACGGCACTCGCCATATCGTTATTGGCATAGGCAATTTGCCCGATATAAATCTGTGAGTTGGCGGCGTTTTCATTGTGTGGATACAGGTCAATGGCTTCCTCAAGGCGGGCGATGGCTTCATCGTATTTGCCAAGCCGTTCATACGCCCATCCCATGTAAAAATACGCATCTTGTCCTACCTTGGCGTCTGGGTAGAGATCTATGACTTTCTGGTAGCCGTCGATCGCTTCCTGATAGTTCCCCTCCGCAAGATGGGATTGAGGTATACCAAAACTCGCAATCGGTGCAAGGTCCGGATCGCCGGAATCAACGACGTTTGTAAATTCCACTCGTGCGTTTTCATAATCCTGTTTCTTGAGGTAAATTTCACCAGTAACGTATAGGATCTGATAGAGCAGTGGGCTGTTGCTGAACGGCTCTCTGAGCGCATCAAACTGTGCGAGTGCGAGATTCAACGCACCCTTTCCATAGTAGCACATTGCCGTATTAAACTGTGCCTGATCTGACAGTTCGCTGCCGGGATATACCGCAATTAATTGATTGTAAAGCGCGAGGGCACGGTCATAGTAAGCATCCACGGATTCAAGCGTACCTGTCTTTTTTAGTTGCTCCGCGATCTGATAAGAAGCGAAAGCGATGGCGTACATCGAATCATCTGCCCACTCACTATCCGGATAATTGTTGATAAGTCGGCGGAAGAGTGCGAAAGCCTCTTCATCGGTCCGTGGAATACGTGAAGCGAGTTGGTAGATGGAGTCGTCTGCCCAGAGACTGTCAGGATATTTATCAAAGACTTCGCGGTATGCGGCTCTGACTTTGCGTAGACGGCTTTTGTCTGGTTCGTCAAGTGTTATTGGTGGATTGTCGATTGTCTGCGCTGCTGTCCATGCTTTGTCGGCGTTGTCGTAATAGTTTTCGTAACTTGTGTCGGTACCCGTGATGCGCCCGAGCCAAAACCCAATAATGAGCGCGATCACAACGCAAATTTCCGCGATTATAAACTTCTTCATGTTTTTTCTCCTTGGCAAGGATTATTCAAACTATACTAACAGGGTTTCTGAAATATGTCAAGTGTAGTTTTTATAATGGAATTCAAGGATATATACCTTTTCAATAGAGTAACTTAGCAAATTTTGTGCCGATCTGAACAATACCGACTGATGCAATGCTTAGCCAAATACGGCGGAAGTGCTGCACGAAATAGGGCATACTTTATGTTCAGTTGCACGAAATGGGGCAAATTTAGGGATCATTGATCCTGAAAATCCTGATTCAGACAATTAATATCGCATATTACTCAATGAAATTCTTAATCTTTATGTAACCTCGCCTATTCACATGTTATTTAGGGACTATCCGTCCTCAATATAATTTGCTTGACAACGTAAGAGCGGTTTGATAAAATGTATAAAAGTATGACAATCGCTTTTCTTTTTCAAGAGAGGCGTGAAAAAGATTTAGATAAACATTGTTGGCAATTATAACTAACTTTAATCAAGGTGCTTCATTAACGATTCCAACGATAGGGATCACATTAAAAAGAGAGGTTTTTGTGCGTAAATTATTGTTTCACGTTTCCGCATTAGTTTTAGCGATTGCGTTGGTAGTTCCATTGCTTGCCGAAGGTGAGGAAGGTATTCTGGATAAAGTTAAAAACAGAGGTCGATTGATATGTGGTGTGAACAAGGAATTGCCCGGTTTCGGTTTCCTTGGTCAAAATGGTGAATGGAAGGGGTTTGACGTAGATTATGGTCGGGCGATTGCCGCTGCCGTTCTGGGGGACCCGAATAAGGTTGAGTTCCGTCCCTTAAAGGCTGCTGAGCGTTTCCCCGCTCTCCAGACCGGCGAAATAGATGTTCTTATCCGCAACACCACTTGGACACTGACTCGCGATACTGATCTCGGTGCTGACTTCTGCCCACCGACCTTTTACGACGGCCAAGGTTTCATGCTCCGAAAGGAGCTGGGGATAACGTCTCTCAAGGAGTTAGCGGGGGCAACTGTCGGTGTTACTGCTGGCAGTACGACCGAGTTAAACCTTGCCGATACGACACGCGCCTTAGGGATCGAAGTTGAATCTATCGTCTTTGAGGAAACTGAAACGCTTTATCAAAGTTACGATCAGGGACGTTGCGATGCCGTGACAAGCGACAAGTCCCAATTACTCTCACGCCGCCAATCCTTAAAAAATCCGGATGACCATGTTATTCTTGACGTAACCATTTCAAAAGAACCTTTAGGTCCTCTCACCGTCCATGGAGATAACAAGTGGAATGATGTCGTGAGTTGGGTCGTTTATGCCACGTTCTCCGCCGAGGAGCACGGCATTACGCAAGCCAACGTCAGCACCTTTAAACCAGAGAATACAGAGAATCCCGAAATCAAGCGGTTCTTGGGTTTAGATGAGAGTGGTGGTATGGGTGAAAAACT
This sequence comes from Candidatus Poribacteria bacterium, assembly GCA_026713385.1. Lineage (GTDB taxonomy): Bacteria > Poribacteria > WGA-4E > WGA-4E > WGA-3G > WGA-3G. Next base: position 3,830 of record JAPOOP010000558.1, read on the forward strand.
CGGTCTGTCGAAAAATTGGGCGCGCCAAGTCATCGCTGCTGTCGGCAACTATGGCGAGATTTTTGACCGTAATCTGACACCACTGGGCCTGCCGCGTGGTGTCAATAAGCCGTGGACGCAAGGCGGTTTACTCTACGCGATGCCGTTCCGTTAAAAATGGAAAATAATTCACCTAAAGTTGTATCGGGAAAAATCCCCTTCTGGCGAGATATCCGAGTGTTGCGGATCCTGTTTCAGGTTATTTTCTTGCTCGGTGTGATTTTGTTGTTAGTCATTCTTTACACGAACATGTTAAAGGGGCTTCGTGGGCTTGGACTAACACTGAACCTCGATTTTTTTCAGGACGAAGCTGGGTTTGACATTTCGGAGGGTATTCCCTATGAACCTTCGGATGTGTATCTCAAAGCGTTCTGGGTTGGGATCCTGAATACCCTGAAAGTCAGCATCATCGGGGTCGTCTGTGCGACCCTGCTGGGGCTCCTTTTCGGCATCGCTCGACTCTCAAGCAACTGGTTAATCCGAACGATAGCGACCGCTTATGTTGAATGTTTCCGGAACATTCCGCTCCTGCTTCAGATTCTGTTTTGGTACACTGCCGTAGTCGGTCAACTTCCCAGAGTTCGGGAGAGTATAGCACTGTTCGGAGGCGTGTTCATTAACAACCGAGGGATATACCTACCGTCGCCTGAGCCTACCTCAGGTCTGAGAATTTGGCTCGGTTTTCTTGGCGCAGGTTTACTCCTGGCAGCGGTTCTCTATGTTGTGCGGTGGCGGAAACTCCAACGGTTGGATCGTCCCGGTTTTCGTGCCAAGTGGGCACTGCCTGCCTTCCTTATCGTGGCACTTTGTGGATGGTTTCTCACCCCAGGCAGACCGTTCACGCTGGATTTACCGGTGTTACAAGGTTTCAACTTCAAAGGCGGGATGCGCTTTTCACCA
>JAPOOP010000348.1 GCA_026713385.1 Candidatus Poribacteria bacterium
AAAGCACTTGTCAAACTTGGGTTTGCCAAAAGACGCGAGATCATCGAAGCGATCAAAGAAGTATCGCTTGCGAACGCGAAACGTCTCGCGGACTTGGCGGTACAAGACACAAATATGGGCAACGCGGCACACAAGGTGATGAAGAATGAGGGAGCCGTAACACTCTCACCGGGGGTTGAAGACCTACTATCAGAGGCGGTATCCGGTGATGCGGGAACGCTCCTCATCGAATACGTCCCTTTCGGCGTTATTAATTCCATCACTCCTACCACGAACCCGACATCAACGGTGATTAACCACGCGATTATAATGCTATCGGCAGGAAACGCTGTTGTGTTTAGTCCACACCCAAATGCACGCGACTGTACCGAAGAAACGATGCACGTTATCAACGAAGCAATCGTCAAGGCAGGGGGTCCCGCCAACTTGCTCACCTCGGTTGAAAACGCCAGTCTACGCACAGCGAAGGAGATTATGGAGCATCCCGACATCGCTATGCTCGTCGCGACAGGTGGCGCGTCCGTCGTTCGGACTGCACTTTCAAGCGGTAAAAAGACAGTCGCCGCTGGACCCGGCAATCCGCCTGCGATCGTTGACGAAACAGCGGATGTTCAGGAGGCAGCGAAACACGTCATTGCAGGTACAAGTTTCGACAACAATCTGCTCTGTATCGGCGAAAAAGCACTTTTTGTTATCGATTCCGTAGCAAACGAAACGGTTCGGGAACTCACACGGAATGGAGGGCATCTACTCGGTGCAAACCAGCTTCAGGCATTAGAAGAGGTTGTCACGGAAAAAGAGGAATCCAACAAGGAATACATCGGTAAAGATGCATTGACCATTTTAAACGCCGCTGGTATCACAGCCCCCGCAGAGACAGTTGCAATCGTTGTTGAAGTTCCAGCGGATCATGGGTTCGTGATTAACGAATACCTTATGCCAATTCTGCCCGTCATCCGTTGTCGTGATTTCGACGAGGCATTGGCAGGCGCGATCAGAGCAGAAGGTGGACGTGGGCACACCGCAGTGCTCCATACAAATAACACCAAACGCATCACGCAGTTCGCAAAGGCAATGGATTGTAGTGTTACGGTCATTAACGCACCCTCTTACTCGTCCTGCGGATTGGAAGGCGAAGGCTACCTCGCGATGACCATCGCGGGACCGACAGGCGAAGGGTTCACACGTCCACGCACCTTTACACGTCAAAGACGATTAACGATCGCAAGCGATTTATCAGCACATACACAGTGACGCAAATAGATGTATTTGCGACCGGTCCAGGTTGTTAAAAATTTTCAAAGACTCCTTCTAAAACCGGATAAGGTGTTATGCGAACAGAGATCGACAAACTGAGAGCGTTAATACGTTATCACGAGCGTAAATACTACATCGAAAACCTGCCAGAAATCTCTGATGCGGATTTCGACGCGCTCATGAAGGAGCTTAAGGAACTCGAAGCAGCGGCTGGAGCACCTATCCCGCCAGATTCGCCGACGCAACGGGTTGGTGGCGGTGCTGAATTAGGCACCCGTCTACAGCACCGTAACCCGATGCTGAGCCTGAATAACTGTTATGACGCGAACGAACTGCGGGAATTCGATGAACGCGTCCGTCGGTTGTTAGAAGAGACACCTGTCGAATACGTTACAGAACTAAAAATCGATGGGTTAGGGGTTTCGCTAATCTATGAGAACGGTGTATTTACGCAGGGTCTTACGCGCGGCGACGGTGAGTACGGCGAAGATGTAACCGACAACTTACGTACCATCCGTTCTGTACCATTGCGGATACCTGTTGAAACGGAAATAGCCGTGCCACCGGTGTTGGAAGTCCGTGGTGAAGTTTTTCTTCCGATAGATTGCCTCAACGAAATTAATGTGCAGCGCGAAGCAGAAGGCGAATTGCCGTTTGCGAACCCTCGGAATGCTGCTGCTGGCTCGCTGCGGCTGTTAGACGCTTCCATTACGGCATCCCGCCCATTAGATATTTTCGTGTATACCCTCAACTACGCCGAGGGAACTGAATTTACAACACATACAGAGTCCCTGAAAAACATGAAAGCGTGGGGACTCAAATGCAATCCACACACCACCTCCCATAAATCAATTGAAGAAGTCCAAAACTCCTACGAACGTTGGGTAGAAGAACGCCATGAACTCCCCTACGAAACCGATGGGATCGTCGTAAAGGTTAACAATTTCTCCCAACAGCACGAACTTGGGACTACCTCCAAATACCCGCGTTGGGCAGTTGCTTACAAGTTCAACGCGCAGCAAGCCATCACAACCGTTGAAAAGATAGATGTACAGGTTGGACGCACGGGTGCCCTGACACCGGTTGCGATTTTGAAGCCTGTAACACTCGCCGGAGCAACAATCGCAAACGCCACCTTGCACAACGAACAAGAGATCCAGACGAAAGACATTCGTATCGGTGATCGGATTGTGCTCGAGCGCGCGGGAGATGTTATCCCGAAAGTCGTTGAGGTGCTAACAGCCGATCGAACCGGCGATGAAGTTGTCTTTAAATTCCCGGAGCGTTGCCCGGCATGCGATACCCCAGTCCAGCGTACGGAGAAAGAAGTTGCGGTTCGGTGTGTGAATGTGGGGTGTGTCGCGCAACTGAAACGCCGAATTGCGCATTACGCCTCGCGCGACGCACTCCAAATCGAAGGTCTCGGTCCCGCTACAATTAACCAACTGGTGGATAAAGAACTGGTTCGCGATGTTGCCGATCTTTACGCTTTGGAGGTGGAGAAATTAAGCACATTGGATCGGATGGGTGTCCCGTCCGCCCGCAACCTTGTCCACCAAATTGAAAAAAGCAAGGAAGTACCGGCAGAAAAATTGCTTTTCGGACTCGGTATCTTTCATGTCGGTGAGAACGTTGCGGCACTGCTGATTGAACGGTTTCTATCCTTAGATGCACTCGGCAGAGCAAAACAGGAAGAGATTGAATCGGTAAGAGGCATCGGTCCGCAGATAGCGGAGAGCGTTTTCAACTTCTTCGGACACAATCAACCGTTGCTTGACAAACTACACGCGGCAGGTTTACACTGTTTCACGGTAGAGGCAAAACCTAACCTCCCGGAAGCGAGCATCGCGGTAGATAGTTTCTTTAGCGGAAAAACGTTCGTTGTCACGGGGAGCCTTGAGGGTATGACGCGTGGCGAAGCGTCGAATGAGATTAAGAATCGGGGTGGCAGGGTTACGTCGAGCGTAACGCGTAAGACGGATTACCTCATCGCGGGGGAAGGTGCTGGTAGTAAATACACCAAAGCGGTAGAATTAGAGATCCCGATTCTGACGGCGGCAGATTTCTTTGAAAAACTTCAGCAACGCACTGAGTAGTCGTTGAACTTTGACTTTGAGAGTGGGTCTTAGAATTCCATGAAAAATGTCTGGAGATGTCGGGTTTCGCTGAAGCTCTACCCGACCTACTGCCCATAAACTCAATCTTGATGAAATACAAGTAGCGTTCTACACAAATGCTGAAGAAACGCCCTCCTACAGAAGAACCAAATGCCCTTGATCCCCAGTGTTGAATCTTAAGATCTTCATTCAGATGACTGGTAATAGGCACATGATGCCTGCAAACGACACTCCTGACAGTTCGGTGTTTTCTTGTGGCAGATTCTTGCACCGTGTCCAACAATTAGCGCATGGTATTTGTTGAATAGGTCGACATCGTGCGGAAGGTTGTCCATAAACAGCGCACGGAGTTTATCATAGTTGTAATTTCCTGTAACCCATCCGAGCCGAGAGAAGAGTCTATAGGTATATGAATCAACAACAAAACTCGGCTTGCCAGCAGCGTAGAGGATAATCGTATCCGCTGTTTCAGGACCGACACCGTAGATAGAGAGCAATTCTTCACGCAATTCAGGGACATCTTGCGTGAACATCACGTGCATGGGACGTTCTTCAATATGTTCCACAAACGCACGCACCTTTAGCGCCTTCATACGAAAGTAGCGCGAGGGTCGGATGAGCCGTTCTAACGCGGGTTGACTGATAGATGCTATCTCCTCAGGCGTAAAAGCACCAGCCTCTTTGAGATTGTCCATCGCTTTTTCGACGTTGCGCCACGAAGTTGCTTGTGTTAGAATTGCACCGAGTGCCACTTCAAATGGTGTGTCTGCGGGCCACCATTTACGGTTCCCGTGTTGCGCGAGCAGTTGATTATAGAGTGTAAACAGTTTTTCAGTAATATTTCCTTCACATAGAATTTGCATACGCAGAAAGCCCCTTCACCAAAAAGGAAAAATCATGGATTTAAGTTTCAGTACGAGCGCGGGTAACGGCGGTTGGAGCCTTGCCGAATGTGCAGCCTGGGCAAAAGCCAACGGATTTGACGCGATCCGTCCGAACGCCACCGGCGTTGTCGAACCGAGTGCCATTATACAATCTGGCGGCGAAGCGGTCAAGGAAATTCTGGATGCCCACGGCATTTATCTCGCTGCCACAACAGCGCATTGTAACCTGCTTGACGATGATCGAGAAACACGGGAGAACGCGCGCGACGCACTGATGCAAGCCATCGAAGCGACACACATCCTCGGTGCTCCCGTGGTGGTGACCTACGCTGGCAGTCCGGTGGGTTGGCATTTCTATGGGCAGTTCTCTTCAGAACCCGGTAATCCCGGCGATAGGTCAGTTGAACTCGTCGGACGATTCAAAGAGATGTGGACCCCTGTCGTCCGCTTCGCCGAAGAGAAAGGTGTGCAACTTGCGCTTGATTGTGCCGTACGCATGGGCAATATCGCCTGTAATCCTGAAATGTGGGAACGGATCCTCGATGCAATTCCGTCAAATTCGCTGGGGTTGTCTTGTGACCCATCGCACTGGCTCTGGATGGGTATCCTACCCGCTGAAGATGCGATCCGTATGTTCAACGGCAAGTGGTATTACGCCGATGTGAAGGATTGTGAAATCAGTCCTCAGATGAAATTCCGACAAGGTATCATCGGAAACTGGTGGTGGCAATATCGTGTGCCTGGACGCGGACAATTGAATTGGGGGACGATCACGGGTGCGCTACAGGAATCCGGTTACGACTATGTCCTTTGCGTCGAGAACGAGGATCGCGGTGCTCCAGGGTTAGAAGGCTTTGCACTTGGTGGTAGGTATCTGCGTCAATTTCTTTAGTCCGTAAGAATCGCGAGTGGAACTCGCTCCTACAGAAGAGGGTATCCCATATCTCCGCAGAAAAAAATAAGCGAAGAGTCGCGATCGGGAGATCGCTCCTACAGGGGATCCGCTCAAACCGAAACTCAGTAATTTCGGAAAACTAAATGACCTTGCGCCAATTTGCTGACCTCTTGCAATTGATTTCGATTTGTGCTAATTTACAGGTGCATCCTATCCTGCCCGAAACGACGGACATAAAATGCTAAAACAATTACAACCGAAATCACACAGAATTGCGATTCTTGCCGAGGGTTCATTCGGCATCCTTGAATCGAAAACCGCTACGGTCTTAGTCCGCTATCTTCCTGAGAACGTCGTCGCAGTTATTGACAGTGCAAATGCCGGACGAGACACCAGCGAAATTATTGAGATTGGGAAAGGTATACCTGTTGTCCGGGACCTCGCCGAGGCGATGCAATTCGATCCGACAATGCTCGCTATCGGCATCGCGCCTCCCGGCGGTGAGTTGCCGCATGCTTGGCGCGCAATCCTCCACGAAGCGATACACAATCGACTACACGTTATGAGCGGCTTGCACCAATTCCTGAGTGAGGATGCAGAACTTGCAGAACTCGCCGCGGTACACGATGTGCTGTTATGGGATGCCCGGAAACCGCCTGCTAATCTACCCGTCGCGACGTGCAAAGCCGATGACGTTGATGCCACAGTGATTCTAACCGTGGGTTCAGATTGCCGCGTCGGTAAAATGCTATCTGGCATAGAGGTCACGCGTTCGGCACGTGCGCGCGGTTTGGATATTGAATTCTGTCCAACGGGGCAAAACGGGATTATGGTATGGGGCTGGGGTATTGCGATCGATGCAGTTGTCTCTGATTTCACCGCTGGCGCCGCGGAACAGATTGTGCTTGAGGGTGCGAAAGACCACTCGCTTCTTATCGTTGAAGGACAGGGATCACTTGTACATCCGGGGTATTCCGGCGTGACGTTAAGCTTACTCCATGGCAGTCTACCAGATGCGATGATATTCTGTCATCAACCCTCTCGGGATACAGTTGCTCGGTATACAGTGCCGTTGCCATCGGTGCCTGAGATGATAGCGCAATACGAAGCGATGGCGGCACCGATAAAGCCTGCCAAAGTGATCGGATTGGCGTTGAATTGCTTCGATCTGTCTGATACTGAAGCACGTGATGCGGTTCGTCAAACGGAGGCAGAGACAGGACTACCTGCAACGGATGTCGTGCGGTTCGGTGCGGATAAACTCGTTGACGCTGTTCAAAAAACACACAGAGAAAATAAGGAAAAATTCCAATGAGCAAAACAAAAACGCCTGAAACACCAGAAATGCCAAAGCCCCCGAATGTTGAAATTGCTGTCAAGAATTTCGGTCCGATAGCAGAAGCTACAATAGACCTCCGACCATTGACAGTGTTTGTTGGCCCGAGTAACACTGGAAAGACCTACTTTTCCACGTTAATCTATGTGTTAGACGGCGTTTTTACAGGACACTCAAAATTCCCAGGGCACTTCAAACGCTTAGGCATCCACGGTTTCAAGGACTTAGTAGATCGGAATTGGAACAAAATTCGTCCGATTCTCAAAAAACTAAACATATCTAATCAATCTATTAAGTTTTCAGATTTGCCACCAGAAATTCGTGCCAGTTTAGAGTCAGACCTCAAGAATCCGGAAAGCATAGTGAACGAACTCAAGCGCTGCTTTGACTTAAATTCAATTACAGAATTGATTCGTTTAAAAAACGGTCAACGCAGTGAGATGAATATCTCTCTGGAAGTCAAGAGGGAAAACCAGCGTCTATGGAATTTCAAGATAGCGGGCTGCGAATCAAATCTTGCGGCACGCGGTTCAGTTAACGAAGATTTAATGATTTACGACAAAGATTCGTTGATCTCACACTCACATAAGGAACTTGACATTGATGATTTATTTTTCTGGGCCGCTATTGAATTAGACAGACATCGAGAAAAAAGATTCTATCTACCAGCTGCCCGAAGTGGTATTATGCAGAGTCACCGAGTGATTACGAGCTCATTGGTCGAGCGTGCAACGCGTGGAGGTCTCACGCCATTGGAAATTCCAACATTCTCAGGAGTCGTTGCAGACTTTATGCAACAACTTATCCTCTATGAAGAATCTGAAGTACCTGATAACAGAATGAAGCCTCTCGCTGAAGCCATAGAATCCGATGTACTCGCTGGGCAGATACTCATGAAACCGACACCAAGTGGATATCCGGAATTCCTTTACCGCCCGAGCGCAATGGGGGAAGAGGTCCGTCTCACACGTGCAGCATCTATGGTGTCTGAACTTGCTCCAGTCGTGCTTTTTCTCCGCGGTGGGATTCGCCCTGGTGATACGCTTATTATAGAGGAACCGGAGGCACACCTGCACCCCGGGGCGCAAACTGAAATAGCGTTAACCCTCGCTGGTTTAGTCCGTGCCGGTGTGCGTGTTATTGTGACAACCCACAGCGACTGGCTACTAAAAGAAATCGCGAATCTGATTCGGATAGGCGATCTCAAGAGAAAAGGTGTACCGCAGGTGAAAAAGATGGAATCAATACACTGGCTGCTTCCAGAAGAAGTAGGTACATGGTGGTTCCAAGAGGATGGGATAGTGAAACAGATTCCGTTTGACCCTACCGAAGGCATAGAACCGAAAGATTACGAAGATGTGGCTGATAAACTCTATGACCGGTCGGTTAACCTCCAAGACCTACTTGAGAAAGTCAACAAGGAGTAGCAACGAGTGGGATTAAAAGAGCTTCTCGCAGAAATCGGGAAGCAGGTAAATGAAGAATGTCTTAGCAAATCCTGTCGTGGAGATGGGTGTCGTGTATACTTAACTGGCACCCCCTCTACTCGGATTATCGTAAACCTTGAATGTGAGTTTAAACAGCAACAAATGCACACGAAACGATGTGACTATGTTCTCTTCTACGGGAATCCATCCCAAAACCGACTGGTTGTTGTGCTCATCGAACTCAAGAGCGGCACCTTCAAAGCATCAGAGGTAACCGGACAATTGCAAGGCGCAGCTGATTTCGTCACGGAGGTATTTGGGAAATTGCCTAAGCCCGCGACAATGGCATTACAGTCGCTCGAAATCGTATGCATTCCTGCCTTGTTCCATGGTAAAGGGATAGATAAATCGCAACGCTACAAACTCGAACGTGCTAAGATACGTTTTCACCGCCAAACTGTTGCAATCAAGAAAGGTAAATGTGGTCAAGCCAAGAACCTGGCCGCAGTTTTGAGTGGGTAGACACGTTCTAAACTTTCGGTGCTATCTGGAAAAGAAATCTCACAGAGAAAACGGAAACATATTATACTTCTCTATCTCACAGGACTTACGCAGATTTGGAGTTCATGCTGACATTAAACGGATATTCCCAGAGAAAGCGCAATGAATTGCGCTACTACAAACGAAAGCCTGTACGGAAAGGGTGAACTGTGTTTGTCCTATCTCAGAAGAACCTATGAAGGAGAGGCAAAACTCATGACCGACGAAGAAAAATTTCGATTCGATTTAAGCGGATTTCTTGTTCGTCCTGCTATCCTTGAACGCGACGAAGTAGCAGCGATTGTTGAACAGATTGAACGGATACATCACGAGCCAGAGTCTTTACCACCAGAACACCGCGCCGTGCCGGGAGGTCCGGCGAGTGTCTTGATTGACCATCCCAAGGTGCTTGATGTCTTGCACGAAATCATCGGACCCGATGTTCGGTTAGAAAACTGCTCCTCTGTCTGGCGTGAAAAAGGGCAGGAACACGGTGGACTCCACGGCGGCGGACCGCAACAAGGCGATCCGATCTTCGGGTATCGGTTCAATAACGGACGGATTCACGCGGGAATGGTGCGCGTCGTCTTTGAACTCACAGATGTCACGAAAAAAGACGGTGCGACACACTTCATCGCGGGCAGCCATAAGTCTAACTTCCCGATGCATTCCGATCACATGTCGTTAGAGGAGGGGAAACGGAGTCCGTTCCTGATGTCGTATGAATGCCCGGCAGGCAGTGCGATCTTCTTTACAGAAAATCTGTGTCATGCGGGTCCTGTTTGGCAACGGGAAGCACCGCGTGTGGCAGTTTTAAATGCCTACGCGCATCTCGCGACCCACTGGCATCGGTTGAAGACTCCTCCCGAAGTACTCTCCGCCTTACCGCGTGAAAAGCAGGCATACTTCCGTGAACCATGGGTTGCCGACTTCCGCACGAGTCCAGCAACGATCAACACGATTGAACGGTTTATTAACAACGAGGAACCGCCTGTTAACACCGATACCAAACCGTGATTTACAGTGGCGAGGTTGGAAATACCTCGCCAGCAAATAAAATCGTTAGCGTGGAAGTACAGGCTCCGTTGGGACGACAATCTCTCCCGAAATGATTCGCGCCTTCAACATCTCTACCGCCATTAGGATCTCATCCGAGAAATGGGGCCTGTTGTGCTCATCAAGTGCGTAGACAATATCATCCGCTTTGAGTCCTAAACGATGGACACCGGGTGTAAAATTGCCTTCTGCGAATTGGGTGATAATGTTGTAGACGGCATTGTTAACCTGCCTGAGCATACTCGTTAGGAAGATGTCGGGAGCGGTGGCATTGATGTTCGTGTCAACCCAAATGACATACTTCTGAAGTGCCTTTGCGGCTTCAATCACACCGTGCCCCGCACCAGCGGCAGCAGCGTAAATAATATCAACACCGCTCTCATACTGGCGCGTGGCAATGTTTTCAGCAACCATCGGTTGATCGAATCCTTCTGGACCTTCAGCAATGTATTCCCTGAAAACCTCCACGTCAGGATTAACGGCATGAACCCCCGCCATGTATCCTGCCTCAAATTCGTGTAACAATGGCACATCTGCCCCGCCAATATAACCAACCTTACCCGTTTCCGTTTTTAGTGCAGCGATAGCCCCAACGAGGAACGAGCCTTCATTTATATTATAAATAAAGGACGCCACATTCGGCAGATCCACTGCACTATCAATAATAGCAAAACTGACATCAGGAAATTTCGGTGCGACGCGTTGAATTGGCTCACCCATTTGGTAACCCGCGGTGAGAATCAGGTCAGACTTTTCGGCGGCTCCGCGTAAATCTGTGTCCCATGTCTCTGGACTGCTCTCTACTTCGTCAATATCAATACCGAGTGCCACTTCCGCTCTTTTTATCCCATCAGACAACAGATCGCAGTATGACTGGTCTCCAAGGCATGCGAACGGATACACCATGCTAACGCGAGGTTGTATGGGTTTCGTCGTGCTTGTCTGTTCAGTAAGTATCGCATCCTGAACCCTGTCGCATCCAGTGATAGATACTAAAAATAGCCCTATCCCTAAAACGAGAAGGGTTTTCAATATGGAAGTATTTTTCATCTTTCTTTCCTTTGAAAGGGCGAGAAGTCCTCGCCATCGTTGAACTTTTTAAGGAACTAAGTCAGGGGCAAAGTCCAACGCCTGTATCAGGACTTAGGCGAATTGAACAGAGAAAGGATATATAGTGGATTCTGTAATTACTTTTACACCAAACTCGGTGCGGTTAGGTGAAAGACCCTACCGGGGGTGTGCAGATATTTTCGGGCTTTACTATATTTTGCTGAAAATGCCTCACAGTCGGAGTTTTTCGTTTTATTAACCCCCTAAATCCCCCTTATCAGGCGGACTTTAAGGGGAAATGCATAAGTCCTATGTATCTTAAGGTTACGGCACTACCGGTACAGTAATCTCACCAGCGATGATGCTTGCTTTCAGTGCTTCGACTTTTTCGAGGAGTTCCTCAGAAAGCAGATCTCTGTTGCCTTCACCCAGCAGATAACCGACATTGCCTTCAGCGAGACCGAGAGAGCGAACACCCGTCATTAAATCGCCAGCGGCGAACTCTTGGATAACGTTATATACAGAGTCGTCGATTCCGACGCGCAGTCCAGATAGAATGACACCAGGTGCGACATCAGTAATATCAATGTAGTTCCATATTACATATCTGCCTTCTGCGAGTTTCGCGGCTTCAACAACACCGAACCCCGACTGGTCTGCCATCGTGTAAATTACATCAACACCGAGCCCGTATTGCGTTAAAGCAATTGTTCCTCCGACCTCAGGCTGGTAGAACCCTTGTTCGTTATCAGCAACATAACCCTTGATAATCTCTGCGTCTGGATTCACGGCTTTGACTCCGGCAATGTATCCAGCTTCAAATTCGTGTATGAATGGAACGTCCGCACCACCGAGGTAGCCGACTTTTCCAGTTTCCGTTTTTAACCCAGCGATCGCTCCAAGCAGAAACGTGCCTTCGTTCACTCTATGTGTGAAAGACGCTACGTTGGGAAGATCTACTGCGGCATCAAAAATGACAAATATAACGTCTGGGAACTCTGGTGCCACGCGTGCGACCGGATCTGCCATCTGGTAACCTGATGTAATGACTAAGTCTGATGTCTGAGCGGCTTCCTGTAAACGCATGTCCCACGTCTCGGCATTGCTTTCCATTTCGGTTATGTCAACACCGAGTCCCGTTTTTGCTTTCTGGGCACCGTTATAAAGCACATCACAGTAAGAAGAATCACCGAGACATTCACCTGGATACACCACACTCACCTGAATTGACGCAGAATCTATCATCTCCGGTTGATCGGGAGGTCGCATATCCTGGATCTTTTCACAGCCACAGGTAAAAATTAAAAAGATTGCGATCCCTAAAAAGATTGCGTTTTTCAATACGTTCAAATATTTCATTCTATTCCTTTCAAAGTAGTAGACACACGTTATGTGTCATTATATTTTTAAGTTAGGACCCGCACAATTCGTCAGGAAACCTTTCCTGATAGGTGTGCTCAGTGCGTAGGTCCTGTTAAAGCATTAGGCACACCTTTGACAGTTACACGTAAAATATTAACGGCACACGGCGTGTGCCGTTACATATACAGGACGGATGCAAATTGAACAGAGAAAGGATATATTTCTTGACAGACATATTCTGCTATTTAAACACAGGCGTTAAGCAGATCTTCTCTCGTTAAGAAGCTGATGCCGGAGTAGCATGAGCTGGGATGCCTTTAACGTTTCTAAGGCATATGTTCTGCCTTGCAAATCACTAAATTCAACTTCAAACACGCCGGACTCGTACTCCTCAACAATTGTACCGACTTGTCCGCGGTATAAATTGAGCGAAGGCATATCTTCTATCAGCGCAACAGTATCAA
>JAPOOP010000129.1 GCA_026713385.1 Candidatus Poribacteria bacterium
AACCGTTGAACCCGAAAAGAGGATCTCGTTGAAACGAGAAAAGCGAAGTGGCAGACTCGACGTAACGTCTTTCCAACTGTTCCCCTCATCCAGCGATTGAAACAGACGACCCGCTCGTTTCCCTACGTAGACAGTTTCCCCTGAAACCGCTAACTGGAATCCTTTTCTCGAATCTTCACTCGACTGTTTGCCGAGGTCTATGAGTCCTGTATTAATCCATTCTGGCGTGCCGGGCTTCCATTTGAAAAGTCTTCGCTGATGCTCTATGTAAAAAGTTTCACCACTAACTGCAAACCCACCAACTGTTGCAAAAGAGACAATATAAGATAACGCATTTGTTAACTTAGGATCTCTTTCCATATCATTAGGCAAATAGATTTCTTCTGCCGCTGCTATAGCTGCTACCAGTTCATTGGGCAGCATTTCTCCTTGAAAAGTGGTTACTTCTTGAATAGGAGTGAGTACATCACCCTCTACAGATAGACGCAAAACACGCAGATTGTATTTTTCAGGAACAATTCCATAAAGCCTTCCATCCGAATTTGCTATCTTTGAATTGTAAGAAAAATTAATGTGAGGACGCTTCTGTTCGGTTGATTCAAATGACTGTTCATTGCTATCAATGTGAATACTTTGCCACGATTCACCGGCATCGGTTGATTGAACAACATCACTACCCGTATGCACAAAAAGTCTGTCGTTCAACCCTATCAAACTCTCTATCCTTGTCCCTACGATACCATTCATAAATGGATGCCACGAGGCACCAGCATCGGTCGTGCGATGAATTCCAAACTCCCCAGCTCTGTAAAAAGTATTATCATCAACCGCTACGGCTGGAAAAATATTCTGTGACATTGCGTTTCTGTCGAATCCAAGGTTTGTCCATGTTTGTCCTGCATCATTTGAACGGAAACTGAGGACAGCGTCTGAGACCAAGAGTCTCTTACCAGAAGCCAAGATTTTGACCCCACGCGGTGCCCTCATGACAGAAGATTCATCTTTAGGCGTTATCTCAGTCCATGATGCTCCTAAATCGGTTGAGTGGAAAATCTTCCATAGGGGTGTGTTGTCTTTATTTACTATTTGGACAGTATACTTTCCATCTGTCTCAGGGAGTCCTAATACGAAAGGATCGGAGCCCATTCCAGCATAGAGATTGTTTTCCATTACTGCCAAAGAGTGGACAGCATTGTAGATCTCGACTGGTAACTGCTCCCACACATCCGAATTAAAGCGATACAGACCTTCATTTGTGCCAGCAAACACTGTATTTCCAATTGCAGCGACTGCGTAAATACGTTTGTCTGACAATCCATTGTTTAAAGGTGTCCACTGCTTGCCACCATCTATAGACTGAAAAATGCCATTGTCTCGTAAAGCCAGATACATTGAAACGAGACCTTGCGAACTATTTTCTTTTGTTTTACCCGTAATGATGAGCCCAACGGCGTGCCCCTTTGGACGGGGAGCTAAAGCGTTCCACGTCTCTCCGTTATCAATTGAAGTAAGCACTTGGTCAGGATAGACGATATAGAGCACGCCTTTATGCTCAGTCATGGGCATCCCGAACCCCCTGATGGGTGTGTCAATATTGATCGGAGTCCATGCAGCCGCATCTGTTGTCAATCTGTAGATATTTGTTGGCGTAGTGGCATAGACTGTGCCGCCAGATGTAGCAAAGATTTCAAATACAGGGCTTCCTTGAGGTCCACTCGCCTGCCTCCATTGCGAGGTAGAGGGTCGCAACGAATTATTCTGCGTGTTCGGTGCTAAGACATTCTCAGAGATCTGCAGGCTGACACCGGTATTTTCGCTCAAGGCAACATCCCTGCCAACCTGCGTTCGCACCGCCGGTTTTGAATCAATAGCAAGCGTAATGGGTGTATCAATGATTTCAATTGTAGGTTCAGAGAGTGCCTCAAAACTATACGGCTTTTGAAAACGGAGAAGATATTGATTGCTTATACCGAGCATCAAAAGGAGTACCATGACCGCTGCCGTTCCAAAAGCCATCCATGGGAGCAAGGGTTTCCCAGTCGGAGGCGGTGTTGGTCTTATCTCAGCGACTTGCCGCATGATGTTCTGCGTTAAACCCGTGGATATAGGCACACCACCGAGAACTTCCTGAACCAAGAGTTCCTCTTCCTGTGCTAAACGCTTTCTCGCACGCCGAAGACGGCTCGTAACTGTGTGCACGGACACACCTAAAAATTTGCCTATTTCTTTGGACTTCATTCCACCGAGATAGTAGAGCGTTATCACCGTGCGTTCGCTCTCTGGCAGCTTCTCCAAGAGTGTTTTTACGAGGTGATGGCGACGCTCCGTCGCTTCTACCTCTCGCTGCGCTAACACGTGGTGGTTGTAAGAGGAGTGTTCGATTTCTTCCAGTGGGGTGGATGCCAGCGATTGCATCTTGGATTTGTTCCGTTGATTCCAATTAATGCAGAGCCGGTTTGCAATGACATACAGCCACCCAGCAAACTGACTCGGATCCTTTAGGGTTGACAGATTTTTGTATGCGTTGAGGAAGGTATCTTGCGTAAGCTCTTCAGCAATGTGAAAATCATCAACCTTTCGCCACACGAGGGCATGGATACCCTTTTGGTATCTGTGGACTAAAGTGCTGAAGGCAGTGTCATCACCTGCCAAAATTTTTCTGATTAATTGCACATCGTTTTCTTGTTCCATAGAATTTATCCTAACGGACGAATTTATCTTTGCTTGCCTGAGTTTTATAGCACGCCTTATGTTTGCATTTGCGGATGTAAACGTACCTCTTTCATGTCTATATTGAATTATATACGTATTTCAATGTTAAAGAAACAATTTTATTCTATAGGGGTACAACTGTAAAATGCTTCAATTACACCTTCTGTTCGGACTCCCATCGGAACTTTGTTTCTCGTTTTCCGCCGAGGCTTTCAAGTTTCTCACTGATTTTCAGCGTCTGTTCAATGAGAAGGTGCTCATTACCGATTGTTTCGACGTTGAGTCTTAACAATGGTTCGGTATTTGATTCTCGGAGATTGAATCGCCAGCTGCCGTGTTCAAGAGCAGAAGCGTAGGGATTTGTGAGAAATCTAACTGATAAACCGTCAATTGGTGTTTCAGTGCAAGGACGGTTTCCCAAAGAACGTATCGTTTGTCGGATTATTTCGAGGACATCTTGGATATGCCCACAGGTTTCAAATGAAAAATTAATTTCACCAGAGACAGGATACCTTGATCGGAGTCGGTC
>JAPOOP010000019.1 GCA_026713385.1 Candidatus Poribacteria bacterium
CTATATGGAATCTGAGCAGAAACTCTTCAGATGGAAACCCGGGACAACGCAGTGGTTTGATACTGGCTTGGTCAATGAAGGTGAATTCACTCAGGTATTTGACGATGCTAACGATCTTACTGACTTCCGTTTGAAACTCGCCGTTTTAGGGCAGACCATCTACGCTGGTAAAGGCAATGGACACCTTTTTCAATCCTTCGATGAAGGAGACACGTGGAAGGATGTCACCACATTACTTCCGTTCTCTGTTACATCCTTCAATGCCATCGCTTTCGCCGGATCAACCCTTTATATCGCAACTGATAGAGGGATCGCCTATTCAAGCGATGGCATCTTTTGGCAGGCGACAACCGATGCAGAAGGCGTGCCAATTGTCATAGAAAGATTCGCGGTAGACGGCACAACCGTCTATGGGACACACCAGCAACGGGTGTACCAATTGAAAGCAAATGCTAACACATGGCAACAGGTTACACCGGAAATTCCAGTCCGTGTTAACGCTCTTGCCGTTGAGGGTAACACGCTTTATGTCGGCACTGCTGGCAGGGGTGTGCTACGTTTCACGCTTGATGAATCCGAATAAAAAACCTGAAATATACTAACACTCTAAGGAGATTAAAAAATGAAAAGCATAATTTTACGATGCAAGATTCGCAATTCCCTGACACTTCTGATCGCAACTTTGGTGACGATCATAGGCTCGCAACTATCGCTTCACGCAAGCACAGATCAGTTTCTCTTTGATATGGATGCGATGAAAGACCCCGGCAGTTTGGTGGTGAAATTCCAAGACACGCGTGCACCGGTATCCGAATTGATCGCATCGCAATTGTCCGAAGATATGCAGTGGGTGTTACTCGGATACAATGGTACAAGTAACCTATCCCCTCAGCAGCAGGAAGTATTGCTTTCAGACCTAAATCGACTGCTTCAAGGGAATTCTCTCTACGATGCGCAACGGTTTGCCGATATTGAACTCAGTGAACAGACACAGGCACTCATTGGGCAAAACCCGAAAAGTGGGGAGGCGTTGATGCGTCTAAACCGGTGTCTCTTAGCAGATGCCTACCCTTATGAATTAGCCTCGCTTTCAGAGGAACAGACCGCTAAGGATTTTAAAGGCATTGAGACGTGCAGAGAAAATTTGCGGCAGATAAAACGCGCCCGTGATGACTATAGGGCTGCTAACGCAGATGCGGATCCGCAGTGGCTTTCCGAACTTTCTCCACAGTATCTGGAGAAAAAAGTGCTCCTCTGCCCAGCAGACCCGACGGCGGGAGTACCTGGGGTTCTCACCGAAGATGCATCCGACCCAAAACTTCCGTGCAGTTATCTCTATGAGATTCGACCCTCTGAGAAAGACGGTCAACACATGCTGTGGACACAGGAAGGCGATATGGTCCCTATCGTTCGCTGTGAACACCATCGTCTCAACCTCAGCCTCAGCGGAAAACTCTATCGCAACGGTCCGCAAAGAAGCATCTATGATAGCAATAAGATGGGGATCTCTGCACTCGCTGACGTTATGCGTGACTTACGTAAACAACACGGGGACGCGTTTTTCAATACCCAAAAAGGTCGAGAGAGACTGAAACAAGCCACTCAAGAAATAGTCTTGGAGAAATTCGTACCAAAACTGATGAGTGCTTTGGAGAAAGAAATTATCTCTCAGATTGAAGCACAACTCGGAAAAGACATTCTCAAAACCCCGATGGGGATGGATATACTCAAA
>JAPOOP010000247.1 GCA_026713385.1 Candidatus Poribacteria bacterium
AGTGCGTTCTGCCTCGGCTTTACTGCCACCGGTATCAATGAAATCAAGCACGCATTTGCGTAAGTCTGTTGAATAACTCATAGGCAATAACGCTAACATAAATCTCATAAAATGTAAATTTATTTCTTGACTTTACTATAAACAATGCAGGCAGCTATGTAAGTACCCTAGCTATACAGATGAACAATGGAACCTATAATCTCGCGGTAAGGGCGAATGATGAGTCTTTTTATGACACGTGTTCCGTTAAGGGTCAAGTTAGAAATAATGGCGATACAGCCTGGATAGAGGTAACATTTACAGGCACAATCACGGATGTGCTTTACTTTTCAGCAGCTACAGCGACACGCAGCGTTGTGGCAGGGACTGCAGCAAACACTAATATTGGGGCTGCTGTATCCGCAACACATTGGGCGAATGAGGATGATACTGTAGAAGATGTCACATTGGAGTATAGTCTTGAGGGAACAGACGCGGCATCATTTAGTATTGATACCGGCACAGGCCAGTTGAAAACCAGTGCTGCTCTGGATCATGGGACCAAAAACAGTTACAGTGTAACCGTCAAGGTTGAAGAAAAAGGCACCGGAACAACAGCAAGAAGTTCCGATACAATAAATGTCACTATCAATGTAGTTCTACCATCGCCTCCTGCGAATACACCGCCCCCTGCAAACACACTACCCCTTGTCGAAAACAACCCCGTCACAAGCAACAGTTTTACCGTCCGACGGGTTGGCAATTCAACCGTAGAACTCAGCTGGAACATCCCGACAGGCATCAACCCACAAGCCATCCTTGAGTATCACTATAGTATGGATGCCGGTGAAACATGGACACCTACCGGTCACACGGATACATCCATTACCATCAATAGGGAGGGGGAAAACACCCTTCCGATGAATCTGTTCAGGGTGCGAGGGATAAGTCTGAATGCTGACGGCACCGCACGCGTCGTAACATTCATCCTATCCCCACCGAATCGCAGGATTATACAGGAATGTCCTGTCGGATGGGTGAGATCCGACGGGTTTGCGGGAAGAAATCGACGCGTCCTTATTTATGAAGTCAAGTTAGAAATGGATTTACACAACCCTATCTCTATCTATAAACCTGACTGGGTGGCTATCTATGTGCATCCCGACGAAGGTCTTGAGAGTTTAGACAGCTGGAAACTCCAGGTCCCCCTCCCGTATAATCACCACAGAGAGTATCTGCTGACGGCAGAGAACTCCGTTATTGTTGACTCAAGAATTGAAGGGGTCGCCGGTGGCTTTGCGTTCATCGAAAACCCCGAAGAGGCACCTTTCCCGATGACAGGAATGGGATTTACGGGGAGCCCCGCGCCAGGTTTTGATTATCGTCTGTATGATGAGACTGGTCGGCGTGTAGACTTTGGGATCTCGTGTTATAAACGATTCGACATTTTTCAGGTGCTGAAAGAGATGGAGGATCCGCGGGTTTTACGGCAGGTCTTGCTTGAGAGTTTCGACTGGGATCAATGGTTCTTAAGAAGTGAATGGACGGTTCCGATGCCTGCGCCTGCTGCGCCGTCTCTGGTGAAAAAGAGTGTCGTTGGCACATGGGGGGCTCTGAAAAAACAATAAGAGGGAAGATATTTTTGTTAAGATGCCTTGAGTAATTTTAAACACATAACCTCTAAAGCCAAAGTAGCATTCGTGTTTGTGTTTTCAAGGAGAGATTTGGTGTCAAAGACGGTTTGGATGGCTTGCTGTATGCGTAAGCGAGAATAGTACGGAACGATAGCTCGGAGTTCCTCAACGGAGTAAATATGCGTTATTAATTCGCTCGGCGCGCCTTGTTGCAAGAAGAGTAAGTCTCGATACCATGTAACTAATTCTCCTAAAGTTTCGGGGTTATTTTTAAAGTCTTCGGCAAGTCTAAAAGCGGCTAATTGATCCGTCTCTCTGAGAATTTCTGGCACTTTCTCGGTGAGTGAATTCCCTTTTTCAAACTGCGTGATTGCTTTTCCGATTGATCCTTCTGCTGCGATTGCGAGTGTTATTGCTTGCTCTGGTGCTGCTGAATACCTATCCACTAAGATTGTAGCTAATTCTTGTGTCGGCATCGGGTGAAACTGGAGAATTTGGCATCGGGAACGTGTCGTCGGGAGCAGTGCTTGGACGTTTGAGGTGAGTAAAATTAAAACGGATGCCGCGGGTGGTTCTTCCAGCGTCTTGAGTAGGCAGTTTTCAGCCTCTGGATTCATCCGATCCACGTCTGTCAAAATGTAGACTTTCCGACTTGCTTCAAGAGGCTCATAGATAACCTGCCTTTGCAACTCTCGGATTTGTCCTATTTTTAGTAGACTGCCGTCAGGTCGAATGAATTGTAGATCGGGATGGTTTCCCGAATCTACCTTTCGACAGGCGAGGCATGTTCCACACACAGTTGATGGTTGTGCTTCTTGTTGGCAGAAGATTAATCCTGCAAAATAGCGGGCGACCGTCTCCTTTCCAACTCCCGCGGGTCCAACGAAAAGATACGCACCGGCAATACGTCTTGATGCTACAGTGCGCTGGAGTTGCTCAATAATCTGTTGATGTCCAATGATTGAATTCTGCACTTTTCCCTCCAAGACGAGAGAAGCCATCGTGACTTAGAACCATGTGTAGTCTTGATATTCGGCTAAGACCTCGGCGTGAATAGCATCTGGCGACTGTGTCGCGTCTATCAGTTTGATGCGATGTGGGTTCGCCTTCGCTACGGATAGGTATCCTGTGCGAACCTTTTGGTGAGATTCCAACGATTCTTTGTCCAGACGGTCGCGAACTATTGCTGCGTGTTGTTGGCGTGATACCCCGATCTCTGGAGGTAGGTCGAGAATAAAGGTGATATCAGGGGTTAAACCGCCAGTCGCAATGTGATTTAATTGGTGAATAAACGAAAGATCAATGCCGCCGCGATAGCCTTGATACGCTACAGTGGCATCAATAAACCGATCACAGATGACAGTCCGGTGTGCGTCTAACGCCGGGCGTATCCGTTCATCTACGTGTTGTGTGCGTGCGGCAGCAATGAGAAGCAGTTCTGTCATGGGGGTTATGTTGTCTGATGCCAGAAAGATGTCGCGTATCCGTTCAGAAATGTGTGTGCCGCCGGGTTCACGGGTGAGTACAACCTCCGGTCCCAGCGCGGTTGCCAAACGTTCCGATTGCGTCGTCTTACCTGCGCCTTCTATGCCTTCAAATGTAATAAAAATTCCGCGTCGTTCCATTTTCCTCTTTCTATACAAAAAGCACCCACATCGGGCTTTCTCCGACTGCATAGTTGCCAATTGGTGCTAACGTTCCATTTTCCTGATTGATGCGGTAGGTAGCGAGTTTGCCTGACCCTTGGCCACCGACAAAGAGAAGGGTGCCGGTTGCGTCAATATTGAAAACGCGTGGTGTAGGTTCGGTTAACTGATGCCCGACAGCACTGAGTTTTCCGTTCTTTTCATCGATCGCGAATTCTGCGATGCTGTTGTGACCTCGGTTGGAAACATAGAGAAATTTCCCTTGTGGATCAATGTGAATCTGAGCACAGGTATTATCCGCATCGAAATCTGCGGGAAGTGTAGACAGATCTTTCTGTAAATCCACCAAGATTCCTGGGTGTTCTCCTCCTTCTTGAAGCGTGTATGCGGAGACACTCGATCCTTGTTCATTTGAGGCATAGAGGATCGGTTTGTTTGGATGAAAACAGAAATGCCGGGGTCCAATCGGAGCACCCGGATTGAGGTTTCCTACCGGGTTTTGTGTGAGTGTACCTGTTCCCTCATCAAATTGAAACTGATAGATAGCATTTCGAGGCACAGTATGGGGCACAAAGGCGAACCGATTTGAGGCATCCGTTTCGATGCAGTGTGCGTGTATATCGGTCTCAACAGTCTGAAGCGTCTCACCTTGGACGGTCTTATCATCGCCGATGGTATGCACAGTAACCTTACCAGCACCATAATAGGCGGAGAGCAGAAAACTCCCGGTTTTGTCAGTTGCAATATAGCAAGTATCTGCGTCCAACTGGACTGTCCGCAAAATTGAAAGGTGTTTCGTTTCTTCGTCAATACGGAAACTTGCGATTTCTCGACTGGATCGAAGCCCAGCATAAAGATAGTTACCACACGGGGAGAGTGCTAACGGACCCGGGGAACCGCTAACACCGATATTTTCCTGAAATTCAATGCCGCCGCTGGAGACATCCAGTGTGTAAATGGCGATTCTGTTTTCTCCTGCTATGGAGAGATAGACATGAGTTTGCATTTTTTTAATTTTCCTTGCGGAGAGACGAAGTGCGTCTAAATTGTTAACTGCGTTTCTCAAGGGTCGCCTGCGCCGTTGTTGCAGGCTTGTGGTTGTATTTACGCAAAAACCTGCTGCGCGTAAGCGGAGCGCAATCAAGATACCATAAATTAAAAACTGAAAATGCCAGCGGCACCCATGCCCCCGCCGATACACATTGTGACCATGCCATATCGGTGATTTTGCCGCCGCATTTCGTTAATCAAACTTACGGTGAGCTTGGCACCAGTGCAACCGAGCGGATGTCCCAAGGCAACTGCCCCCCCATTGACGTTCACTCTTCCGGGTGTTAATTGCGCCTCTTGAATTACGGCGAGGGCTTGCACGGCAAATGCTTCATTTAATTCTATGACATCTATATCTGCTAAAGTTAAGTCAGCAGATGCGAGTGCCTTTGGGATTGCAGGGACTGGTCCGATTCCCATAATTTCGGGAGAAACGCCTGCTATGGCGTAACTGACGAACCGGGCTAAGGGATTGTAACCTTCAGTTTCGGCTCGCGTTTCTGACATCAAAACAACAGCGGCAGCACCATCGCTCATTTGAGAAGCGTTGCCGGCTGTCACGGTCCCATCTACATGAAAAACAGGTTTGAGAGATGCTAATGCCTCTGGCGACGTATCTCGGCGCGGTCCCTCATCCGTATCAAACACAGAACAGGTAGTTGCGGACGTATTTTCCGAATTGAAGTGCGTTTCTTCTATTGTCAGTGGGACGATTTCTTCTTTGAATTTGCCTCCATCAATCGCTGTGATCGCCTTGTGATGGCTTTCATAGGCATAAGCGTCTTGTGCGCTGCGAGATATATCGTACTTTCGCGCCAAGTTTTCAGCGGTCAACCCCATGCTGAGGTAGACATCAGGGGCGTGTTCTATGAGCGTAGGGTTCGGTGAGAGATTGACCCCAAACGGCACCTGACTCATACTTTCTACACCGCCAGCAATGACCACTTCGGCACGTCCAGATAGAATCTGTTCCGCACCCATCGCTATTGTTTCTAAACCAGAAGCACAGAATCGGTTGATTGTCAGAGCAGGGACAGAAACAGGAAACCCTGCACGTAAGCTGGCGATACGGGCGACGTTGTAACCTTGCGCTCCCTCATGTGTGGCACATCCCATGATGACATCGTCTACGGCATCCAGATCAAAGTGTGGAAGCTTCTCAACCGCTCCACGGAGGGCAGCCGCAGCGAGTTCATCTGGACGCGTGTTTTTGAGTGTTCCTCTCCGCGCTCTGCCTACGGCTGTTCGTGCTGCAGATACGATAACCACGTCTGATGTCGTTGCCATTACTTTTTACCTCTCTGGAGCGTTGCTTCTATCCTTGCGTGGGTTTCCTTCTTTCCACAAAGACTGAGGAATACTTCATGCTCCAAGTCGAGGAGATATTGTTCGGTGACGAATTGTGGAGTTGAAAGCGCGCCACCGCAGAGGACGAATGCCAATTTATTGGCAAGATACTGTGTATAGTCGTCGATGGTACCCGCTTGCCGGAGGAGATGTGTTTGTAGGTCGAGCCGAGCAATTCCCTCCTCACCAAGCACGAATATCTGCGGCGGTTCCGGTGGACGATAATCTGCTTTGTGCAGTGAGAGCACAAGTCGCTTGGCATCCTCAAAATGCCCCTCTTGATCTAATGAAACGGCATCGGTGCGTCGAAGGTAACCGAGTTCCATTGCATCTGTCGCATTCTGTGAAACCTTCGATTCACGAAGCGTATCAAAAGCCCTATTCACATAGGGAAATAGCGTCTGCATCGGTGTGCTTGGAGATTGTCCTTCGAGACATCGAAATGCCATCTCTTTAGTACCACCACCACCCGGAATTAGTCCTACGCGGAGTTCAACGAGACCGAGGGAACTCTTAGTAAAAGCTTGTACTGCATCAGCACCGAATGCCAGTTCACAACCACCACCAAGTGCCATACCTGCTGTTGCTGCGACGACCGGCTTTGATGCTGTCCGAAGCCGTGTACAAACGGCTTGTAGCTTTCGGAGTGTTGTTGAAATTGCATCCCAGTTTTTGCTCTTGGCGCGCTCCAACAGGAGAATAAGGTTGAGTCCCACCGAAAAATTCTTCGCTTCTGTGGCGACAATCATACCTGTCCAATTGGTTTCAACCTCATCCAACGCGGCATCAAACATCTCCAGCATTCCGTCCCCTATGATGTTCAACTTGCTGTGCAGTTCAAGCCGAGCGATGCCATCACCGATGTCTATCAGACTGGCATCCGTATTGAAAATAATAGGTTTAGCGTCTGTCGTTTTTAACGTTGACATCTCAATAATTTACCTTATAGTAAAGCCTATCATTACTTATACACTCAAGTAGGCGGGGTTAGAACCTCTCCCACAGGTTAGTGAATGTCCACTTATTTTTTTAATTCACTATAATGAAGTTCCCAAACCCCTTGGTAACTGGACACTACGCATCGAAATGGTAGACAATTTCATCGAACCGATCTGCTGCGAAAGTGAATAGAAAGACAAGGTTCTCCGTGCCGGTACAACGAAGCGAATGTTTTGCATTAGAGGGTATAAAGACTGACGCACCAGGACCGAGCGATGCCGCGCTATCGTCTACCGTTACATGCCCGCTGCCACTGATGATATAATACGTTTCCTCGGGTTCGTGGTGATGGAGTGGAAGTAGTGCCTCTGGAATCATCTCCGCTATTCCCGTGGTGAGTCGGCTACTGGGTCCGCGTTCACCCGATATGAGGATTTTCCAACGTAATGGACCTTCAACGGCAACGCCTGGACCATCCCAGCCTTCCCAGTCAAGTTCTGCTTGATTGAGGATGATAGGTTTTTGTTTATTCATGAGGCATATTCTAACAAATCGGGAAAGATTTTACAACATGTTTTCCGACTCAATGGACACCGAGTTAAGTTCCAGAAAAAGAAAAAGGGGCAAGCACAGCACCTGCCCCAATGAATAGGAAATGAACTGGGTTTCTATCCCGTCACAGCACCTTCAGAGGCGGAGGATACTGAATTTGCATACTTTGCCATGACTCCGCGAGCATACGGCGGCTCAGGTGGTGTCCACTGCTCAAAGCGTGCTTGGATTTCAGCGTCGGAAAGCTCAACGTCGAGTCGTCGTTCTTTGGCATCAATTACGATTTCGTCCCCCTCTTGAAGGATAGCAATGGTACCACCTTTTGCGGCTTCGGGGGCGACATGGCAGATCATGAAGCCGTGCGTCGCGCCAGAGAATCTACCGTCGGTTAAAAGGGCAACATCTTCGCTCAAACCTGCGCCAACGATAGCTGCTGTTACGCCTAACATCTCACGCATACCGGGTCCGCCGGTGGGTCCTTCATAACGGATAACGACAACATCCCCGGGTTGGATCTCTCCGCCTTTGATAGCAGCGAAAGTGTCCTCCTCGCGATCAAAAATACGGGCGGGACCCCGATGGAGCGTTTTATCCTGACCTGCTAACTTAATAACACACCCATCTGGTGCCAGGTTACCTCTCAAGATGGCAAAGCCGCCAGTCGGTTTGAGTGGAGCATCGGCAGGTCTGACCACTTGCTGTCCCTCAGTTTCAGTGGCTGCGCCTGCCTCTTCGCCAATGGATTTCCCCGTGACAGTGAGTTCATCAGCGTGGAGTAAGCCTGCCTCTGCTAAGCGTTTCGCCAAGAACGGAATGCCGCCAGCCTCATAAAGATCGGTTGCGACAAACTGACCACCGGGCTTCAGGTCTGCCAATACGGGTGTTTTTTGACTAATGGTGTGAAAATCCTCAAGCGTTAACGGTATCTGTGCCTCGTGCGCGATAGCGAGTAGATGGAGAACACCATTGGTAGAACCACCGGTCGCGGCGACTGAGGTGATCGCATTCTCAAGGGACTTGCGGGTGATAATTTGACTCGGTCTCCGGTCAGCAGCGAGCATGTCCATAACGAGTTGTCCAGTTCTGTATGCTTCTTGGTCCTTGTCCCCTGCGACAGCTGGAACACTCCCACTTCCCATCGGAGCAATGCCTAACATTTCAACGGCTGTTGCCATGGTATTGGCAGTAAATTGACCTCCGCATGCGCCGGGACCTGGACACCCCTTACTAATCAGATCATCGAGTTCTTCGACGGTTATTGTGCCCTCTGCATGCTGTCCGACCGCTTCAAACACGTCTTGGATGGTAACATCTCGTCCCTGAAATTTGCCCGGCATGATCGACCCGCCGTAGAGCGTGAGCGATGGAATATCTAACCGCGCAAGTGCCATGACGGTGCCCGGGACGGTCTTATCGCATCCACAGAGGGCAACGACAGCGTCAAACATGTTACCGATGGAAACTAATTCGATCGAGTCGGCAATGATTTCCCGACTGATAAGCGAAGTTTTCATGCCCTTGGTGCCCATGGTGATGCCGTCAGAGATGCTGACGGTGTTGAATTCAAGTGGTGTTCCACCGGCTTCGCGGATACCCTCTTTGACTTTAGCGGCAAGCCGTCTCAGGTGAAAGTTACAAGGACCTATTTCGATCCAAGTATTCGCAACCCCGATAATCGGTTTGTCGAGATCTTCTGGAGACAACCCACCATCGCCGAACATGAGCATGGTGCGTGCGGCGGCGCGGTCGGGTCCATCGGTAATCGCATAACTTCGGGGTTTCAACTTATTGGACATTTTTCTGTTTTCTCCTACAAAAGGTAAATTGGCTTCCCTACAACACCGAAATTTGAAATTTGCAACTACATTGCAAATTCGTAGACGAGTTCTCCGTCCGGAGCATCTTTAAGTCGTAAAATAATGGTGCCTGCTGTCTGTCGGTAAGCATCCTGATATAGCGTTTTGATTGGTGTAAGATCGAAGCGGTAATCTTCAGTTGGCCACGCTTCACAAGTGTCTCCGTTAGCATTATGAACAATAGAAGCCCTAAGTTGTACAGGAAAAGATTCAAGAAATGAATCCGAGGCAACGAGAGTGAATTGATGATTTTTACACCCTCCGCTGTAGGATACATTAATGGTCAGCATATCGCCCGTTATCGTAGCATCATTGAAAGCAAAACTATCGTTTGCAAACTTATCGTCCACATCACCGATAATTAAATCCCCTGTATACGGTTCTTCTTCTGTGGCAACACCATCAACAGAAGACAATGACGTAACATTTTTTTAAGATCCTGTTGACATCCTATTGCAAAGAGGATAAGTAGACTCAAGGCAAATCCGATAACGTTTTTTAGCAATTGCATATTATGAACATCCAACGGAAATCGCGAGCACAGTGAAAAACTGCCTCAGCATAGTTAAATTCTTAAACTCCGTCAGCATGTCCCTCATGCGTCGGCTATTTTCTTACATGCCCAGCCAATCGTTAAGCAGACCACCGTACTTCGCGATGAGACCAGCAAACACAACAGAAACCATGGACATCAACTTAATCAAAATATTAAGCGAAGGACCGGAGGTATCTTTAAAGGGATCTCCGACAGTATCGCCAACAATGGTGGCTTTATGCTGTTCTGAGCCCTTTTCACCGTATTCGTTTTTGTGTTTGCCTTCCTCAATGAATTTTTTGGCGTTGTCCCACGCGCCACCGGCGTTAGCCATCATAATTGCGAGCACGAAACCGGTCGCTAAACCACCTGCCAGCAAGCCTAACACACCAGCAACATCAAAAATCAAACCGACTGCGACAGGTACAACAATAGCGATAAGTGATGGATAAATCATCTCGCGTTGTGCACCAGCAGTTGAGATTTCGACACATCGTGCGTAATCCGGTTTCTCTTCACCTCTCATGATACCGGGTTTCTCTCGAAATTGGCGGCGGACCTCTTCTACCATAGCCCCAGCGGCGCGCCCAACCGCTTTCATCGTCAATGCACAGAAATAGAACGCCATTACCGCACCAATGAACAGCCCGATAAGGACTTGCGGGTTCATCAGAGTAACGTCGTAGTAACTCATAAATTGACTGACCGAAACCTTGAGTGTATCAACACTGCCTTCACCGGGTATGATAAGTGTATCCTTGTGCGCCAAGTGGATTAATCCGTACCGAATTTCTTCCAAATAGGCAGCCAGGAGTGCGAGTGCTGTCAGTGCTGCCGATCCGATGGCAAATCCCTTACCAGTTGCGGCTGTCGTGTTACCAAGCGCATCTAACTGATCGGTCCGTTCTCGAACACTTTTATCAAGTTTTGCCATTTCGGCGTTTCCGCCAGCGTTGTCTGCAATCGGTCCGTATGCATCTGTGGCGAGGGTGATTCCAAGCGTCGCCAACATACCGACAGCGGCAATGCCGACCCCGTATAGTCCCATCAGGGGTTCGGTTGCGCCACCGGGGAGGTAGTAACTAACGGCAACTGCAGCGACAATGGTTATGACCGGAATTGCCGTTGATTCCATACCGACAGCAATACCTTCGATAATGACTGTTGCGGGTCCAGTTTGTGCCTGCTTCGCGATAGCACGGGTCGGTGCATAGTCGTGAGAGGTAAATACTTCAGTGACCTTCCCAATAATCAAACCTGCTACGAGTCCAGCGACAATTGCTCCCCAAATCTGCCACATGTTAGGGAGTCCCAAATAGATGAGGACAGGGAGTGAAACGACCGCGATGCCTACAGCACTTCCGTTGATGCCGAAGTTCAGGGAACCCATCAACTGTTTCATTGTCGCACCCTCTTTTGTCCGTACCATATAGATACCTAAAATGGAAAGAACGACGCCGATGCCAGCGATGATCATAGGTGCTGAAAGATATTTAAGTTGAAGAGCAATGTTATTGTGATCTCTGGCAGCAATGGCTGCGACACCGAGGGCGGCTGTTGCTAAGATTGAGCCTGCATAAGATTCGTAGAGATCCGCTCCCATACCTGCGACATCGCCGACATTGTCACCGACGTTATCTGCGATGACTGCGGGGTTACGCGGGTCATCCTCTGGAATGCCTGCTTCAACTTTTCCAACCAGATCGGCACCAACGTCCGCTGCTTTGGTGTAGATACCACCACCGACACGAGCGAAAAGTGCCTGTGTTGAGGCACCCATGCCGAAACTAAGCATAATCACAGTAATTTGTGGAAGTGGGTTGACTTCTAAGAATCCAGGTAATATCTTGGGGAATAGGTAATAGAGAATGAGGAACCATCCGGTAATATCAAGAAGGGCAAATCCGACAACTATCAACCCCATGACTGCTCCAGCACGGAACGAGATCTTCAAGCCTGCATTGAGTCCTTCCATGGCGGCGCTTGTGGTGCGTGCGGAGGCGTTGGTTGCAGTCTTCATGCCGAGGAAACCGCAGAGTCCTGAGAAAAAGCCACCCGTGAGGAAAGCGAAGGGTACAACCTTATTTTGGGCATCAAGGACAAAAGCCATGAAAATAAATATAAGACAGAGTACAACAAAAACGATGCCTACGACTTTGTATTGTTGCCTGAGATATGCCATCGCGCCTTCACGCACCGATTGTGCGATCTCGCGCATTGTTTCGTTGCCCTCGTTCTGCTTCATTACAGTTCGGTAGAAGTGGTACGCAAAACCTAAAGCGATGAGTGCACCAACCGGGGCAACCCACCATATCGGGGGCACATTCGGCGGTGAGTCTGTTTGGGCAAAAGCCACGGTGGCTAAATTCAGAACAGGCAGGGATATCAGAAATGTCTTCCAATTTAGCCACCGCTTCTTGTGAGTGATATCACGCATTAAAAAACCTCTCTTTTTTATTCTTTAATTTTCCTTGCGGTTCGATGAAGTGGGTTTGAGCATTGAAATTCCTTTCGTAGAGTTGGAGGAAACACCCAAGCAAAAACCCCTCCATTTCATTACGGACTTGCGACTTTCGCTAAGAAAAGGAAATGCCAACGCGATCTTTTGCTGAAAAATTTGATTTAAATATTTCAAGTGCCTGACCGACGAGGTAGAGCGAACCTGTAATGCAGATTAAATCTGTCGGTGATGCGCCAGATAATGCCCTCGTGATCGCTTTTTCTGGTGTTGAGCACGCGCTAATCTTCTTGCATGTATTCTCCCAAGCATCCAGTATTTCTTCAGCGGACATCACACGCGGGTTATTGAGAACTTGTGTAGTAATCACGAAGTCCGCTGTTTGTGAAACAATATTACCAATTGCAGTGAGATTTTTATCTCTCATTAAACTAACGATAAAAGTCACCTGATCGTAACGGAAACTCTGACGGAGCGTGCCGCAGAGTGCTTCCATTGAGGCAGGAGAATGCGCGCCATCAAGGACAACAGTCGGCGAGGACCTAATTCGTTGAATCCGACCGTACCACTGCACGTTCTTAAACCCGGCATAAACGCTGGCTTTCGGAACTATGTATCCCTTCTGCTTCAGGCATTCAATCGCTGTGACAGCAGTTGTCGCGTTTATAAACTGATGGTGTCCAAGGAGCGGCATAGTGAGTTGCGGATAACGCTCCGAATCCATCTCCACGTCAAATTCCTGTGCTATAGGCACGCCATCGGCATTTCGGACGAGACGCGGGGATGAGGCACAGCAATCTTCCCTTACCAAATTCTTGGGTTCAACAATGGGTGCTCTCCGCTCGCTTGCCACCTTCTCAAATACCTTTCGTGCTTCGGGGTGTTGTGGTGCGAGTGCCAAGGGGCATTTTTCTTTGATAATTTCGGCTTTCTCACCTGCTATCTCCGTATGTGTCTCCCCCAATATTGCGGTATGCTCCAAAGCAATCGGTGTAATAACAGTCGCGACAGGGGTAACAACGTTCGTTGCATCGAGTCTCCCACCTAAGCCGACTTCAATAACAGCAAAGTCTGTTGCCTTGTCGGCAAAATAGGAGAAAGCAAGCGCGGTGTATATTTCAAAAAACGAGACACGTCCGAACTCTGACGTGGAAACAGTCTCGATCGCAGGCATGAGTTTCTCGACATAGAAAGCAACGTCTGCTTTTGAGATGAGGTTGCCATCAATACGGCACCGTTCTCGCGGTGTGATGAGATGCGGAGATGTGAACAAGCCTGTTTTATAGCCCGCGTGGGTAAGTACCGATGCTATGAGTGCAGCAGTAGAACCTTTCCCTTTGCTCCCTGCAATGTGGATAACCTGCAATCTATCGTGTGGATTACCGAGCAGTTCGAGTAATAAGGAAATCCTATTTAGATTATAGAGTCGTGCCTGCCGTGAAAAATCAGGACTCCTTTCGTAGTCTATAAATCCTTCAATATAGATGAGTGCCGCTTTGTAGTCCAATTTTTGCTGCTGCTCCGGTTAAGATACACGGTATCCGCCTACGAATTTAGATACTCATAAATCGGGAACCGTGCGCAGAGTTTCTTAACTTTTTCTCGGATTTGCCGTTTGATAGAGGCTTTTTGCCTATTTTCAAGAGTATCCGCGATGAAATCGGCGACAAGGAGCATCTCATCTTCTTTCATCCCGCGCGTCGTAATCATCGGTGTCCCGAGGCGTATCCCGCTTGTTGTTCTGGGTTTCCTTTTGTCGAAAGGAATCGTATTCTTATTGACAATAATTCCGGCATCTTCTAAATGATCTGCGGCTTGCCGTCCACTAAGTTTCTCATACTTGGAGGTGATATCTATCAGCATGAGATGATTGTCGGTACCCCCGCTCACCAATCGGAAACCGTTTTCAATTAACCGGGCAGCGAGTACCTTAGCATTTTTAACAATCTGTTCCTGATATGTCTTAAAAGCAGGCTCGCTTGCTTCTTTGAATGCAACAGCTCTGGCAGCGATTGTATGAAGGAACGGACCACCTTGTAAACCGGGAAACACAGCGCGATCGATCTTGTCTGCATATTCGGCTTTACACATAATCATGGCACCGCGAGGACCGCGTAAAGTCTTGTGTGTCGTTGTGGTAATTACATCGCTGTAAGGAACAGGGTCCGGATGTGCGCCACCAGCGATAAGCCCGGCAATATGGGCTATATCTGCGAGCAAGTAAGCACCTACAGAATCAGCAACCTCCCGCCATGCGGCAAAGTCAAAATGCCGAGGATAGGCTGTCGCACCGACAACGATGAGTTTGGGACGGTGCTGTGCGGCGAGACGTGCAATCTCATTCATGTCGATTCGCTCGGTTTCGGCATCCACGCCATAAGTAGCGATATTATAATAGTTTCCTGAGAAGTTAACACCTGCGCCATGCGTAAGATGCCCTCCTTGACTGAGGGACATGCCAAGAATTGTATCACCCGGTTCAAGCAAGGCATGATAGACTGCCATGTTCGCTTGAGAACCGGCGTGCGGTTGGACATTGACGTGCTCAACATCGAAGAGTGCTTTCGCACGTTCAATTGCGAGCGATTCGACATCGTCCATAAACTGACAACCGTTATAGTAACGCTCGCCGGGGTAACCCTCGGCATATTTATTAGCGAGGATACTGCTTTGGATTTCCATAACAGCACGGCTTGCGTAGTTCTCGGAAGGGATCAGCATGAGAGAATCTTGCTGACGTTTCAGGTCTTTGGCGGTGATTTCAACAATCTGCGGGTCGACTTCACCTAATTTGAAAGCAATCCTCGGATTGCGAGACTCTGACGTGTTCATTTTCTTTCACCGCTTAGAATTAAAATTGCGTTGTATTGTAAAAGTTAAATTTTAACACAATTTTGCCGTAAATTCAAATTTTTCGTAATTTTTACGGAGTTTGGAAAAACAGGTTCCTCGTAGTTTTCAAGCATCGGCTTTTCATTAGAACCCTATCTGATCTCATTTCACGGGAAAATATAAAAATTGAAGGGTGAACGCTCCATCCCCTCATATTTCGTTGCAAACCCATGCGGTTTTCTTCAGAAAATACCACGGTAAATTTTAGAATTACCTATACACGAGCAAATGAGAGAGGATATCCGAAGATTACAAAGAATGAATGAGATAATTTCCTAACGATGCCGGGTGCGGTTAGGAAACCTCATCAATAGGTGAGTTATCGGGCATGCCGTATTTCATTTGCACACACTTTGATAATATGCTAATCTAATAGGTAATGAAATGTCCCGATGGTTTTCCCATAGCCTCAATCCCCACTCTAAAGTTTTAGTGAAAGGGTCGATGTGTATTTCTGGAATAGACTTTTCTATAATCAATTCTCGCTTGTGAGCTATGCCAAAAAGTTTGTAGTCCTGCTTATGGTCCTCCTTGCGTTGGGATGTGATTCGCAAGAAAAAAAGCAGACGCAGCAACAGACAGCAGCCCGTGAAGCGATAGAACCTGTCACGCCACCTCGTGCTGAAGATTGGCACATGTTCATGCACAACTTTGGCTTTTCTGGGATTAGCCCAGACAAAAGCATTACACCACCGTTGGAACTGCTGTGGAAATTCAAAACCGGTGGACCACTCCACGCCTCACCAGTGATTGCGAATGGCATTTTGTATATTGGATCGACTGATGGCAAGTTGTATGCCCTGGACGCGAAGCAGTGGGATATCAAATGGGTTTTTGATGCCGGGGACGCTATCCGCTACTCTGCGACGGTACTGGGGAATCGGGTCTACTTTAGCGCGAGGAACAACAAAGTCTACGCGTTAGATGCGAAAACAGGCGAGAAACTGTGGGAGTTCAAATCGAAAAGTTGGATGGACGCGCCACCGATCGTTTCGGACAATAGGGTTTACGTCGGTGCGTTTCCGTCAAAAATCTATCTGCTGAATGCGAGTACAGGCACCCTTGAAGCAATGCGTGAGCGGACAATCCGCATCCACGGCATAGAATACGGATGTGCTAATGGGGTGTTCCGTCCTATTTTGCCAGAACACAACGCGGATTTATGGCGGGGTTACACAGGTGGAAGCGAGAGTTATCCTGTGACAGCAAATGGCATCGCCTATATTGGGGCACGTGATGGACAACTTCACGCGTTTGATATAGCGTCCAAAGCTGAAACTTGGACGTATCAACTCGGTGGTTTTGTGGACGCTGCCCCTGCAATCTCCGATGGTATCCTTTATGCTGCATCTGGTGATGGTAGCGTCTACGCGTTTACAAACGCAAGTGAGGTCGCAAACCTCGCCAGCGGGAATCTCGGGACAGGTACTCGACGACAAGGTATTGTCGTACGTGATGCCGCACCGGTTTACACAAGAAAGGGCGGGGCTACAATCACCTCCAATGAAGGGACATCTGTGCTCTTACAACTCAACGATGCCGTGCGTTTGCCGATTGTTCAAGTTTCGGACGGATGGTATGAAGTTGAACTCCCCAACGGTGTCCGAGGATGGATGAACAAATTTGCCTTTGGTGAATTCAAAGAGATCGATGGTATTATGTTCAATACGACTTTCTGTCGTAAGGAAGATCACTCGATTACGGATCCATATAAGGTGCAATTGATTGAAGGTGCCGAGTTTCCTCGCTGGAGTCCAGACGGGGAGTTCATTGCATTTTTGAAAAGAGAAGACTTGGGCGGCAGGTATTGGCGTGCAAATGAACTGTGGATTATGGATCGAAAAGGGGAACGGGCGCGAAAATTCTACACCGGACATTTCTACAATCCGTATGTCTCTTGG
Source organism: Candidatus Poribacteria bacterium (assembly GCA_026713385.1). GTDB lineage: Bacteria > Poribacteria > WGA-4E > WGA-4E > WGA-3G > WGA-3G. The sequence goes on from JAPOOP010000247.1 coordinate 16,790, forward strand.
TCGCTTGATAGTAGGCTTGTGGCATTTGAAGTTGACGAAAATGGTGAACGCTTTATTTACACAGTTGATTGGAAATTCGGACGGATCAAACAGTTAGTTCGTGGTGATGGTCCTGCCTTTTCACCCACGTCCAACCGTTTGGTGTTCAGAAGGCGCGACTTTCCTCAAACTGGGGGACTCGACATCGTCTACCGAGTTAATAGCGATGGTAGCGGTTTAGGTGTTATTGCCCGTGTACCAATTGAGCGTCCGCGGCGTTCCTACACGTATCTATCTGCGCCATCTTGGTCACCCGATGGTACCCGTGTTGCTTTCGGTGTAAACAGCTCAAAATATGTTGGCATCCGCATTCAAGACATAGAAGGGCAACGCATAAAAGAGATCCAGACACAGCATCAACAGGTTCATCAACTGAATTGGTCGAAAGATGGAACCCGACTGGCTTATGTTTTATCCGGCAGTAACCGTCCGGGGCAACTGCTTGATAAGCAATTGCACTTATCGGAGACGGTGACCACTTTGACGCAGAGTCAGATTTTGAAACATACATCACCGGCGTGGTCGCCAACAGGTAAACAGTTAGCATATATGGAACGTGAAGACTGCGGAGGTGTCCGCTGGAAGGTCTGGATCTATGACCTTGAGAACGATAAAAAATTTCCTATCGCCCGTACGCCGATGAAACTGACCTCTGTTGTTTGGATGCCTGACGGTAAACATCTCTGTTTATGGCAAACGTCAGATTACTTGCGCGATAACGCATATAAACCGGCATTGACGAAGGGCTGGGTTGTGTCCGTTGACATTCCTTAGAACGCTGCTTCAAATAAAGCCACCATATCCTCTTCCGTACACACCCTCGGATTGAACTTGTGACAATGATCAAGCATTGCATCCGCGCCGAGTTTTGGAATTTTTCCCCGGTCCAAACCAGCATCTCCAAGTCCTGTAGGCATCTTCAGTTCAGCGTTGAATGCCCTGATTTTATCAATAGCAGCATATCCCGCTTCGTCGATCTCCATGTCACTGGTGTCTATTCCTAAAGCACGCGCGACTTCTGCATATTTTTCGCTTGCATGAGAAAAGTTAAATTCCATAACAGGTGGGAGAAGAATAGCGTTCGCTATGCCGTGCGGAATGGGGGCATCTGTAGAGAGTTGGTGCGCCAGCGAATGGACTGCGCCGAGACCCTTCTGGAACGAAAAGGCTGCCATGCAGGATCCTAAAAGCATTTCGCCACGTGCGTTTACATCTTCACCGTTGTGATAGGCCTGTTGGATATTCGCACTCAACATTCTGAGTGCCTGCAATGCAACACCCTCAGCAATAGGGTGGTACTTCGTCGCCACATACGCCTCGATACCGTGTGTGATGGCATCCATACCTGTCGCAGCCGTAAGGGCAGTTGGCATACCAAGGGTTATTCCCGGATCAAGGAGTGCAATGTTCGCCATGTTGAGGGGCGTAACGATTGCCCGCTTCCGCCATCGATCGGTTGTCTGGAAAGATGTATCCGTGATGATTGACCCTTGTGACACCTCACTGCCTGTGCCTGCAGTCGTCGGTACGCATATTAGCGGTGGCATATCACCTCGGATTCGTTCAACGCCTCCAACATCAGCATAATACGGTTCCAAAGGTGGTTCATGGGTCGTCAAGAGACGAATAGCTTTGGCGGCATCCATCACACTTCCGCCTCCGACAGCGATGACGACATCACACGCCTCAGTTTTGTAAGCTTCTACGCCGTGTGTAACACTGATGTCCGTAGGATTCGGTTCGATATCCGAATACGTGATGGATGACAAGCCGCTTGCCTCCAAGGCATCTATCGCTTTTGCAAGGATACCCGCATTGATAACACCAGCATCGCTCACTAAGAACGGTTTTTTGCCGTCAAA
>JAPOOP010000018.1 GCA_026713385.1 Candidatus Poribacteria bacterium
CTTCACGGGAGATCGGAGGGAACCGTCATCCATACCGATCATCGATGCCTCTGGCAATGAACGCCGCGTGACCGGACTCTTCGGGGCACTGTCTTATGACGATGGCGAAACATGGGAATGTATGCGGTTGATTACAGATGATGGAGCAGATCGAGAACTTGAAACGATGGATGGACGCCCCTTTACGATGGGACTGAACAGTGCCGAACTCGGTGGTTACCTCGCTGTTTGTCAAGGACAGAATGGGATCATCCACTTGATCAGTAGCCGTCAACACTATCGGTTTAATTTCGCATGGTTGACAGAGACACCGCCATCGAAAGTGAGGAATTAATTATGAGACTCCCTTTTTTACATCAGGAAGTAGAAGTCAGTACCGATTTGCGAGAAAGTAACGACATCCTTGACAATCCGGATGCCTTGCAGGAACGGATAGCGGCAGACGGGTATCTTTTGATTCGTGAACTACATGACAAGGATGCGATCCTCACGGCGCGTCAACAGATCCTGGAGAAACTCGCAGCCAAAGAGATGCTCGCGCCGGATACACCGCTAATGGACGGGATATTCAACCCTGATTACCCCGAACCGACATCAACCGGGTCAATGGGCAACAAGGCACTCACAGAGATGCCAGCATTCAAAGCGGTTGTTGAGGGTGAACCGATCATGAACTTTTTTAAGGGATTCCTCGGTGGCGATGCCCGGACATTCGATTTTAAATGGCTGCGTACGGCGGGACCCGGATCAGGCTCCCCTATTCATTACGATATTGTCTTTATGGGCAGAGGCACGCAAAACCTCTACTCCTGTTGGACTCCGTTTGGCGATGTGTCCCTAGATATGGGTCCGATTGTGTTCTGTCTCGGTTCCAATCAATTTGAGAAGGTGCGAGCAACTTATGGTAAGTCAGACGTGGATCGAGATCTGATTGAAGGACATTTCAGTGATAAACCGCTTGAAATCGTCGAGAAATTTGGTGGACACTGGGCAACGACCACGTTTTCGGCGGGTGATGTTATTATTTTTAGTATGTTTCTGATGCATGCTTCGCTCGTTAACACCTCTAATAAGGTCCGGATAACCGCAGATACCCGCTATCAACTTGCCGCTGAGCCAATCGACGAACGCTGGGTTGGTGAAAAGCCGAAAGGGCATTACGCATGGAAGCAGGACGAGGCAAAGATTGAATCCTTGGAAGAATCACGGCAAAGATGGGGTGTTTAATCGCATGACACGTTCTCAGAAACACTTCTTCCATACAGATAGGAGTTCCTCGCTGGGACTTTATCGGTAGTCTACCTTACAAATATTTAAAACGGTAGCCTGCAACAACGGCGCAGGCGGATTTGAGAAACGCACTTCAAAGATGGAACGCACGTCAGTTAACCGCAAGGAAAAATTAAAATCTAAATTTCTACCTCTCCTTCTCATCCTGTTTTGTGGGGTTGCCCTCGGTGTCGGTATTAGGCATTACAAGGAGAGCAGTCCTGCTGTCGCAGCATTGGAGGTCTACTTCAGTGAAGTCGATGCCGGGGACAGGCGCTATTCCCTTGAGAAACGTCTCGTCGAGAAACTTACGACTGCCGCATCGCGGGTCGATGCCGCGCTCTACCACTTGGACTCTGAACCGGTAGCCGATGGCTTAATCAAAGCATATCGTCGCGGGGTACAGGTGCGAGTTGTCACCGAAACGGACAATATTGACGAAGAAGCAATCGGACGATTACAGGAAGTCGGCATCCCCGTCGCCGATGATGGAGACCGCACCAGTTACATGCACCACAAATTCTTTGTGATTGACGAACGATACGTCTGGACGGGCTCCTATAATACTACCTATAACGGTGCACATAGAAACAAGAACAACGTAATATTCGTTGATTCCGTCCGGCTGGCGTATAACTTCACGCAGGAGTTCCGAGAGCTATTTCGGCAAATTCGGGCTGAGAAATCTTCTGGAGCATCTGTTGTGCATCCGAAAGTGACACTCAGGGACGGGACGCAAATCTCCACCTATTTTTCACCAGATAACGACATTATCTCGTCGCTTCTAAAGGAAATTGGATCTGCCAAGAAGTCGATTCATTTTATGGCGTTTTCGTTCACGCAAGATGCACTCGGTAGTGCGATGCGTAAACGCTTTGAATCAGGTATTGACGTACGGGGTGTGTTCGAGGAACGCCAGGTTGACGATCGCTATTCCGAATATAATGCTCTGAAGCAGGCGGGGTTACGGGTGGCTCTGGACGGAAATAGAGGGACTATGCATCACAAGGTAATTGTTATCGATGAGGAGACCGTGATTACGGGATCGTACAACTTCTCCAAAAATGCGGAAGAGCGTAATAGCGAGAATCTATTGATTATCAAAGGCAACCCCGATATTGCCCAAGCATACCTCGCTGAATTTGATCGGGTTGCTCGTTAACGTTTTTCACCTAATATCACAGTACAATGTTGTTCAGCACCGTTCCTACCGACCTTAAGCTGAATTTCTGTATCGGGTCGCTTGCTGACAACACATCTTAACAATTCGGCGTAAGAATGTACAGGAATTTCGTTAAATTCGAGGATAAGATCTTCGGGTAAAAGACCACTTTTGTGCGCCGGACTGTTTTCAATCACACCCGTAACGAAGATCCCCAACTCGCCGACTTCAACTTCAACACCGAGCCAGCCACGTGCGACTTTTCCGTGTTCTATAATTTCTTTGGCAACCGTGCGAACCGTCTCTATCGGCATAGCGAAGGTGATTTCCTGATTACGAATCCCCACTGGTGGCGATTGGACAAGAAATTGTGTAATGTCTATATCGTCCTGTTTCTTGAACAACACATCAGCAGGCGAATTCGTACGGGTGGGTTCCGTTAAGACTGCAAGGATCATCCCAACAACCTCTCCTGACGTGTTTACGACTGCTCCGCCACTGTTGCCGGGTGTAACTGCGGCGTTGATTTTAATTAATTCTCCGCACAATTGATTCGGCAAAGTATCCCAACCTCCGACAATACCGAAAGAGACAATGGGACTCTGTCCATAAGTGCTTCCTATTGTCACGACCCAGGAACCGGTATCAACTTTTGAAGAATCGCCCCACTTACGAGGTGGCGTGAGTTCGATCCACTCGTTAGGTACCGTTGGAGACCTGACAGCATTCGTAGGTAGCGCGTGCTCACGCGGCATATTTGCAATCCGAAGCACAGCAATATCAGTAAGTATATCCGAGCCGATCAATTTCGCCGCAAACACCTTTTTATCGCTAAAGATCACCTCAATCTTGCTTGGCGTTTCCATCTCGAAAGTGGTCGTCACAACGTGCCCAGCGGTGTCGATAACAATACCAGAACCGATATTCTGACGCGTAAATGTCAACATTTCAGTATCCGATGGAAGTGGTACCGACATCACCTGTGTCACGACAACCTTCACAACTGCCGGACGTGCATCAGTGACAACTCTCTGAAAATCCCTCTCCAGCCTCTGTAGGACGTTCTCATTCGCGAAACCGGGAATGACGATAGAGAGAAGTAGACTCAGCGATCCAATTATCAATTGTAGGCGTTTTAATTTTGGCGTGTACATGCTTTTCTTCCTTGAAGGAAAGTGTGCTAAACTTGTGGTGAGGCTTGTATCAGCCCATCAACTTTCTAACTTTATACCATTTCTGATTGATGATTCCTCTTAAAAGAGTCTACCGTTTTTGGTTATGCCCGGTGCGGTTAGGGGATTTCGTCTGGGAATAGACGAAATCCATAGCGCAAGTCGCGTGTGGACTTGCGGGACAATGTATTACATTCCGCACCTACCGGATCCGGGCGGACGGTGAGGCGAATGCGATATAAACTTTTAGAGATGGTATTAGAACACTCGCAAACTTTCTAAAGCCCACCCCGTGTGGAGGCGTTGGTATAACTCACCTGTTTTAAGACGTAGTGTTGCTGCGTGGGTCGTCCCGGCGTTGAGATAACACCGCTTGGTAGACGCTGAGTGCTGTTCCCCAGGACACGCCGCGTCCCTACCGGGGAGGTCGCAACTCGGATTTCTTGAGGCTCAGATGTTATCGCAGTTGAACCGGAGTCTCGATCGAGCAAAAATCCGTCTTGATAGAGATAGGTGCCAGTTACAGCGAGAATTAACGCCAGAATACCACTGAATGCCCATACTGGACGGCGAAATACATCCAGCAACCGTTGCCAA
>JAPOOP010000323.1 GCA_026713385.1 Candidatus Poribacteria bacterium
TGTGAGATACCCGATACACCGAAAGTTGAACCGACTGCCGCTGTTGCAGTTGACGTTGGCACGACACACTACCTGACGACCTCTGAAGGCGAAACAGAGGACAACCCGCGCTGGTATCGTCAAGCAGAAGGCTTACTCCGAAAACACTCGAAAGACCTTTCGCGTAAGAAAAAGGGTAGCCACCGTAGAAAGAAACAACACCACAAACTCGCTTTACACCATGAACGGACGACAAACAGACGTAAAGACTTTATCGGCAAACTCGTTTACAAACTCTACCACCATCAGAAAAACAATGTGTTAGTGGCAGAGGGTTTAGGCGTATCGAATATGATTCAGAACAAACACCTCAGCAAGAGCATTGCCGATGCGTCTTGGAGCACCTTCTTTGAGTGGTGTGCGAGTATAGCCGAAAGAGACGGCTTGCACTTCCACCAAGTTGATCCCAAGAATACCTCGCAAACCTGCTCCGCTTGCGGTCAGAAATCGGAAAAGAAACTCTCTCTTGCGATACGGACCTTTGATTGTCAGTTTTGTGGACACTCTATGGACCGCGACCACAACGCTGCAATAAACATACTCTTACGGGCGGCTTGCGCCCATCGTGGAGAGCGTTGGGTTACCAACCTCACTGAAACGAGAAACTTATCGGTAGACCGATAGGCTTGTTTTTCTTAACAAGCCCAAGTCTTTAGGCTTGGGTACATTGACAAAGAGTGTCGCCATCAAATGCCTCCATACTGTATAAATTTTACGAGTGTCCACTTTAAAGCATGCTTACTGCTTTAAAGTATAGCACGCCCTATTTTAGTTTTCAACCTGCCCACCCGAAATTTTATAGGGCTATTTATGGTAGATTTTACAATTGCCCGTACAGTAGAAGTAGAAAGGGGTGAGGTTAGAAAACCTCGCCAGCGAGGGAAGGTATTTGTTAGATTCCCTGTCCTGAGAGGTCTACGTATTTCTTAAATTTTTCAGAGTTTTCCATAGTCCTATAAAGAAAAGTCGCCACGCAATCAAGAGGATGCCCATAATCCTGAAAATCCTGATTCAGACAATTAGCAACTGGGGCCTCTGATTTTTCTACTTGACATCTATCTGAAAATCCCTTAAAATTCAAAAAAGGTGCGCAGCCCGAAACGAAATGGAAGGGTTTGCTTGGGGTTTTTGATAGGGCGTTTCCCTTTCTTCAATTTCTTCAACTCCGCATCAGATACCGTGAAATCCCAAATCCGCGTTGTTTAACCGCAAGGAAAATTAAAAAAATGCCACAAAGTGATACAAATCAACCGAATGTTATCGTCTTTTTCACCGACCAGCAGCGGTGGGACACCTCCGGCTTGCACGGCAACCCACTTGACTTAATGCCCAACTTCGACCGGATGGCACAACGCGGGACACATGTCCACCGATCCTTTACGTGCCAACCCGTCTGTGGACCTGCCCGCTCATGTCTACAAACGGGGTTATACGCAACTCGCACCGGATGCTTCCGAAACGGCATCCCACTGTCGCCCAATCTCAAGACCCTCGCGCACCACTTCGATGAGGCTGGCTACGCCACAGGATACATCGGCAAGTGGCATCTCTATAGTGGCGGCACCGGTCCGGGACCTGTACCCGCTGAGCATCGCGGCGGGTATGACTACTGGTTAGCGTCCAACACCCTTGAATTCACTTCTGATGCGTATCAAACAACACTTTACGATAACGACAATAAACCCGTAGACCTCCCCGGTTATCGTGTTGATGCGCTCACTGATGCGGTGATACGTTACGTTGATCGGCATAAAACGGGTTCTCCTTTTTATCTCTTTACGTCATACATTGAGCCGCACCACCAAAACCATCTGGACGATTACCCACCGCCGGATGGGTATAGGGAACGGTACGCTGGGAAATGGATACCGCCAGATCTCGCTGCGCTCGGTGGTTCGACGCATCAGCATTTAGGTGGCTACTACGGTATGGTGAAAAGACTGGATGAAGCACTCGGCAGACTTCTGGATGCTCTCAAGAGCCTCCACCTGCTTGATAACACTGTCATTCTTTTTACTTCTGACCATGGTTGTCATTTCAAAACCCGCAACGGTGAATATAAACGCTCATGCCACGAGAGTTCCATCCGTGTCCCGACGGCGTTTCATGGACCCGGATTCATCGGTGGCGGGCAGATCCAAGAACTTGTGAGCCTTGTAGATCTTCCACCGACACTTCTCGATGCCGCAGGCTTGGAAGTGCCGGGTGAAATGCAAGGTAAATCCGTTTTGCCACTGCTACGTGGGGAAATGGATGACTGGCAAGAGGAGGTTTTCGTTCAGATCAGCGAGGCGCAAGTCGGACGTGCCGTCCGGACGCAACGCTGGAAATATGGCGTGGATGCCCCGCATAAAAATGGTGGTGGAGATGCCGGATCCGACCGGTATGTTGAGCAGTATCTCTATGATCTTCAAGCCGATCCCTACGAGTTACGGAACCTTGTCGGATTGCAATCGCACGAAGGTGTCACAGCGGTGATGCGGGAGCGACTCATTCGCCGGATGTTAGAGGCAGGTGAAGAGGCACCCACAATCGAACCAGCACCCACACAGAGAAGTGGGCAACGCAGCGTTTCCGAAGCAGAAGCAAGAAGTTAACTAAGAAAGGTGGTCAAAGGACCGTAATTAAAAATATGAAGATTACAGATGTCAAAACCCTTGTCATGGGAACCAGTTGGCGTAACCTAACGTTCGTGAAAGTTGAAACCGACGAAGGCTTAACCGGGGTCAGTGAAGTACGGATGAACAACCGTACGGACGCACTCGTTGCCTATATTGATGGCGCGAAACGCCGGCATGTCATTGGAAGTGATCCGTTCAACACCGAGGACCTCTACCAACGACTGTTCCGCGACGATTATGGCCGCGCCGGTGAAATCGTCGCAACTGGTATCAGTGTTATTGAAATTGCATGCTGGGATATTGTTGGTAAAGCACTAAACCAGCCCGTCTACCGCTTACTCGGCGGAGCCTGCCGCGATAAAATCAAAGCGTATGCCAACGGTTGGTATCGTGTTGAACGTTCGCCGGAAGAATTTCACGCCGCCGCCAAACGGGTCCTTGAAAAAGGCTATCGGGCACTCAAGTTTGACCCGTTCGGTGCTGGCTATTATGAGCTCTCTTATGAGGAGAAGTTAAAATCTGTTGGACTCGTTGAAGCGGTGCGTGATGCCGTCGGACCTGATGTCGAAATTCTTGTTGAGATGCACGGTCGGTTTAGCCCGTATATGGCAATCGAAATTTCTGCGGAATTGGAGAAATTCCAACCGAGTTGGGTTGAGGAACCTGTGCCGCCGGACAACATCGCGGCACTCGCAAAAGCCGCTGAAAAAATTAATCTCCCTGTTGCTACAGGTGAGCGACTCCACAACAAATATGAATACCGAGAATTGATTAACTTACAAGCAGCGGACATCCTACAGCCTGACATTACTCAGACAGGCGGATTCTTGGAAACCAAAAAGATCGCCGCGATGGGTGATATGTGTTATATGACGGTAGCACCGCATAACGTCGGTGGACCTGTCTCCACAGCAACTGCTTTACACTTCGCTGCTGGCACGACTAACTTCAAAATTCAGGAACATTTCAACGATTTCTCTGAAGCATGGGTTAAAGAGGCTGCCACGGGGTGTCCCGAAGTCATTGACGGCTATTTTAGTCTGCCCAATGGACCTGGACTCGGTATGGAATTGAATGAAGATCTCATCGCTGAACATCCATATCGTGAAGGTTCATTCAACCTCTTTGAAGACGACTGGCACAAACGCGAATATTAATAAGGAGCCTATTCACAAACCGATGAGTTTTCACTACAAAAACGGGTACCTCTACTGCGAAAAATTGAGGGTTAAAGACATTCAAGAGCAGGTACCCTACAGTCCATTTTACCTCTACAGCCTCGCGCAATTGGAGGCAAACTACACGGCATATCAGAAGGCACTTGACGGGATCGATTCAATCATCGGCTATGCGATTAAGGCAAATAACAATCTTACCCTACTCAAACGCCTCAGTGCGCTTGGTAGCGGGGCAGTCCTTGTTAGCGGAAACGAATTGCAGATGTCGCTCGCGGCAGGGTTCGATCTGAAGCGGACGATCCTGAATGGCAACGGAAAAACGCTTGAAGAACTCAAACTCGCTGTTGAACACGGAGTGCTGATTAACATCGACAGCGAATTCGATTTAGCGCACATTCAGCAGACGGCAAAAGACCTCAACGAACCTGCCAATGTCCTAATCCGCATCAACCCCGATGTGGATCCACAGGTACATCCATACGTCTCTACCGGCATGAAAAATTCTAAGTTCGGTATCCGTAATGAGCGGCTTGATTGGTTTTTAAGCGAAATTCGTGAGGATCCATTATTAAATTTAGTAGGTGTCCACTGCCACTTAGGGTCAACGATTAAGAAGGTGCGGATCTTCCGAGACGCTACTGAAATTATGCTCGCTTTCATACGTGGGATTCAAGCGGAGGGGTTTTCGCCGCGTTATCTCAATATTGGCGGTGGCCTGGGAATCGATTATGAACGCACGGGTGAGGAGATTCCGACACCGTCCGACCTCATTGATTCCATCCGTGACCTGCTACCTAAGGAAATTACGCTCATTATTGAACCCGGTCGTTCTCTCGTGGGCAACACTTCTGTCTTTGTCAATCGTGTTACCGGTGTGAAGACCAACGGGAGCAAGCATTTCATCGTCACCGATGGTAGTATGTCAGAACTGATCCGCCCGAGTCTCTACGATGCCTATCAGCATATTCAGTTTATCGAACCGATGGATGGCACGGTTGAAACGTATGATATCGTCGGTCCCGTCTGCGAATCCGCAGATTTTCTCGGCAAAGCGCGGGCACTTCCTACACCTCATGAAGGTGCCGGACTTGTCGTTTGCGACGCGGGTGCTTATTGTCACGCCATGAGTTCCAACTACAATCTAAAGATGCGTCCGCCGGAATATCTCGTTGATGGCGATAACGTTACCTGTATCCGCCGGGTTGAGACACTTGACGATTACATGCGTCTTTTCGATGTTTTTTAACTATTATAGGACTTACGCATTCCGCCTTAAAGTCCCCCTGATAAGGGGGATTTACGGGGTTAAATACAACAAAATAACGCTTTTTCAGCGAAATATACCGTTTTTCTGTTTAATCTGCGTAAGTCCTGTATTATAGTAAAGCCCGAAAATATGTAGACATCTCAGGAGGTACCAACCCTACCCACCGCTGGCGAGGTGTTTTGCTTGGGGTTTTGCTTGGGCGTTCCCTCTCGCCACTGTCAATTTCCAAGTAATTGTGGGCTTACTATAAGTTTCTGTCCTGCTTTCCAAATGTAAAGCATTCTGCGCAGGTTTCCTATAAAGGAACCTGCGGGACAATGCGAAGCAAGATTATGCCATTTAAGGAAACCTAATTTCATTTCAAGCAGGTTTTTGGTTCTGGTTTTCCGTTCCTTATAATTAAAAAATTGGACAGGCACCAAGTCTGTCCAATGTCGCTACAACCGCGCTTCTAAGAACGCAATCCCGGTTTCCAAATCAATCTCATGTTCACCCTGAAAGTGATCCAGGACTAACTGGTCGCGTTGCCCTGATGCTGTATAAATGTTCTCGAGTTGTCCAAACGCCGCCAAAGCATCTGACTCGATAAAACACATATCGTCTGAACCGATCTGCACCATACACGCTCGCGGGGCAATGAGTCCCGCTACGTCAGCGATGTCCCCTGCTTTCCGAAGCCCGAACATAAACTGCGAACCGCAGGTATTCCCGCGCCCTCTGTCATTTAGCGCATCTGTCAATGTGCTGAGGTAACAGACAATAACTGCAGCCTTTACCCGCTGGTCCAGGGCGGAAATATAGGTCGTCATCGTGCCACCGAACGAACAGCCCATGCAGCCTAAACGACGCTCGTCAACTTCTGGGAGCGACTGGAGATAGTCCAAACATCGCTGTCCGTCTGAAATATTCAGTTGCATCAGTTGATAACCGAAGTACCCGTATGCGAGATAAGCAACGTTGCATCCATCGCGACTGGGACGGCGTACCCACTCGTCTCTGTCCTTTCGTTCACCGAAGCACCGCCAGTCAGGTGCTAATGTAACAAAACCACGCCTCGCCAGTTCCACGGCGTACTGTTTCTGATAGTCCTCCACAATCCCGACTGCCCCGTCTTTGCCGACTCCGTGGCCGTGTGCACATAATACTGCAGGTGCTGGATTCTTCACGCTTGCATTTTCTGGGATTAAGACATACGCTGGAATTGAAGAAAATGGGTCTGGGTTAAAGATTATCTTTCTCTGTGTGTAGCCATCCTGTTTTATTTCCTCTAAGGTTTCGACTTCCAATGGCAATGCTTTCGGCGAAGGTCCCAGGTCTTTGACGAGGTTGCGCCGGAATCTTCTTCTCCATTCTTGCCACTCCGTTTTTGTCACCCCATTGAAATGGAGGGGCGGCGTTGCTTTCAGAAGTTGTTCAACGCCTTGCTCTGCAGTCAAAAAACGCTGTGCTGCCATACTTGTGTCTCCTGTTGATAATAACCTAAGTCCCTATTACGCGTTCTACTTGTTTTCTGCTTCATAATGTATACCGCAAATTTAAGAAAAAATCAACTGTTATTTCTTTTCTCAATTTCCGTTGACTCTCACAAAATTCTGTGATATAGTAATCTCATGAACGACACATTGCTCAGCGTACAGAACCTCAAAACCTATTTTCGCACGCCCGAAGGACTTGCCCGTGCCGTTGACGGCATCTCTTTTGATATCAAACCGAACGAGATTTTCGCGCTCGTCGGGGAGTCCGGTTGTGGTAAAAGCGTCACTGCGCTCTCTATAATTCAGCTTATCGCGCAACCTGTTGGGTTCATCGCCGACGGTGCTATCTATTATAAAGGGCAGGACATCACACGCTTGTCTGAAGTTGAGAAACGGAAGATCCAAGGCGACGACATCGCCATGATATTCCAAGAACCAATGACCAGTCTCAATCCTGTTTTCACCATCGGCGACCAGATTTCAGAGGCAATCCGAGAGCATCAAAACCTTCACGGGACCGCCGCAAGGAATGCAGCGATTGAGATGCTCGACCTCGTCGGTATTCCTGAACCTGCTGCCCGTTATGACGAATATCCACACCAAATGTCTGGCGGTATGAAACAGCGCGTCATGATTGCTATGGCACTTTCCTGTCGTCCAGGGCTTCTCATCGCCGATGAACCAACAACCGCACTTGATGTCACCATACAGGCACAGATCCTCGAGCTTATCCAACGTCTCCAGCAAGAATTGCAGATGGCAGTCCTCCTAATTACGCATGATTTGGGGGTCGTCGCTAACATCGCTGACCGAGTTGCCGTTATGTACGCCGGAAAGATTGCTGAAATGGGGACATGGGAACAACTCTACCAAACGCCACAGCATCCTTACACCGTAAAACTCCTTGAATCGACACCTGCACGGGATAAACGCGGAACGGAGTTGCACACA
>JAPOOP010000289.1 GCA_026713385.1 Candidatus Poribacteria bacterium
GCGTTCAAGACGAAAACGAATCTCTACCTCGGCGACTGTTTCCGTTTGATCGATGCGAATTTCGGAGTGTTCTCTATTCAGGAAGCGGTAATCTTCCTCCTTTGGACCGAACAATTCCCAGAGCACTACCTCGTTATTGTAGAGACCGTTTTCGTCTGCCCCCCGCGTGTAGTAAACGGAGGCGGACCCTTTGGTTACGGTAGCACAGGCGCGGACTTCGGGTGCGGCGTTGGTTTGCGGCATAGACACATCGACGGTTAAGTGTGGCGGAGTCCCCGTTGGGCGGGTTGGTGTTCTCGCGCCTTCGTGCAGAGACACCTCACTCCCTTCATGGACTTCAACCTGACCATCCTCCCGAATACGGATGATTTCTCGATAGTCGGATAACTTGAGTCCTTCCAAATCCCAGATAAGATCAAAAGCAACACCGAGTCGAATGGCTCTTTCAATCTCGGTAAAGAAGTTGTGCATTATGGTGCGGTATTTGATATTTTCTCTATTGCGTCTCTCCAAATTGAGTTCCCCTACACCCCAAAGATTGCCTCTCCCCATCTCAACATGTCCGAGATTATAGCCGGGCGGTAGGAGGATAACCGTTTCTGCTGCTTTGCGTAACGCATCAAGATTCCTATACGGATGGCTTTCAACGTGAGCCCTCAGATTTCGTGAGAGTGCAAGGACTTCACTGTAAGGCACACACGCAAGTTGGTGGTTGTCCCAGTAGTGGAAATGCCGCGCACCTAAGTCGTAAGCGTGTGTTTGCCACCAGAACGCATCGGCACGGTGCACCTGTCCGTAGATACTCATACCCCAACTCTTATCAGTCTGTCTGGCGGCACCACGAAGGAATCCATAGAGGATACTCGCCAAATTTTTCGGGTTGTCTATCGGGATCTGGCAACCGTAAGTCATATTCATTTCGGGCAGTGTTCGCATCGTCCCAACTCTGCCGGGTGGCTCAAAAACAATCGCGGCAGGAGATTCAGTGCCTCCTTCTGAGAGTTGATACGCCGCTGAACTGATGATAGTGTCCCACGTATATAGATTCTCCTGAAGAAACCGCATATCACCCAAATCTACGTCCGGGTGTGCCTCTAAACCTTTGCACAACCGCGTAGGTCCGCCGTCGTATTTAGCCGTGTGGAAGTAGTCTTGAAACGCCTCAAATGCGAGTTGTGGGGTCACTGATTTCCGAAAGTCAGCGTCCGCTTCTAACTTAGGGCGAAGCACGTGGTCCCGTGTGCAAACAGCGGGTTCGTCCATAAAAAGAGCGGGACCGAGGTAGTTGCTTCGGTATAAACACTCAGGATAGCCGAGTGTCGCCGCGTCGATTCCCCAATAAAAAACGTTGCGATTTTTAACCCATCCGACCTGTTCGGTATCAACGCGAACACAGTTGATCCCTGCTGCAATCATTTCATCATAATCGGCTTCGGTGAGCAGTTTAAGCTCGTAATCAGACGTGTCGTAGCGGCGCGTCTCGTCCACTTGTCTCGTGTTGCTGGGTGGTCCGATGAGGACATCGGGACGGAGCGAAAGGCGTTGTGTGTCAGGTAGCGCGACAGTGTCGCCTGAATCGGATATGTGTGCGAGTCGATAGATGTGTCCGAGATATTTCACTGTTTGTGGGAAGAGATCGTTTTGCGCCTCTTTGTCTACAGGTTTCGGGAAAAGATATTGCCACGCACCAAAACTGGGCAGGACAGGTTCTCCAGTGAACCTATCTTGGAATTCCAAGGGAGTATCGTCCCCGATCTGCAAGATGTAGCGAGATGTGGTCGTGCGGGCTACTTTTAGATCCCTGGACGGAACGCTTTCGCTGAGCAACCAGATTGCGAACTTTTCACCGGTAACTTTTGTTGCCTGGAGACAAAGCCACTGATATGGCATCCGTGCCTTTTCCTCAACCGAGCCGATTGCCACGGTCAGGGTTTTCACAACGGTGTTCGGCAGTGGGTTCTCATTTTCATGGTGATACGTCGCCATCTGTCCCGGTTCACCGAGTGGATATACCTTGCGTGTTTGCATTGTAGTACCTCAACGTGCGTCTAATTCGCTTATGATGCGTTCTACTACCCGTTTTCGCTGCCCTTGAACTGCGGGCTGTTCCAATTCATAAATCTCATCTGGAATAAGATGTTTATGACTTTCAATAGGGAGGGAATTGTGTGATGCATTATCAATATAGCGGTTAAAAATAGTGTATCGGGGATAGGATTCTGTCCATCGTCTTCCGCCGTGATAGAGTGCTTCTGTAAAAACGACACAATCTCCAGCGTTGACAGAGACGTTGATAACCGTAGGGGGTCCACCGTAGATTGAGAGGTCATCGGGCGGTTCAAAATTGCGTTTATGGCTTCCCGGTAGACAGACGAATCCTGTTCCGGGTGGCACATCCACCAAAGAAACAGCAGTGTTGAGGAAACCCGCACGGGGTCCCGATTCTTCTACACTGTAATCTTGACCAGCGGCGTGGAAATGAATGTCATCGGAGGTTTTGTAATTCTTCGTCAATGCGCAATCAACGAGACACGGAGCACCTCGCGTGAGAGCAATAACCACTCGCAGAATCTCTCGATTCAGCACAAGCCGTTGGAAAACGGGATCGCCGTATTGGATGTGATTTATCCAATGTGCGATCGTCGGTGAATGATCACCGGTTCGGGAGGTAGAGGTGAGCGGCGGTGGCAGTTCGTCTAAAGGCGTGTCGTGCCATTGGTTACCGAGTTGGATCATTCGCTCGATATCCTCGGACGGAACGACTTTTCGGAGGATAACGAATCCGTGGTGATCAAAGAACCATTTCTCATGAGATGTTAGCATATTTTTACTTTTACCTTGCGGAGAAACAACGCGCGTCTGAACTACTGGAGACGTTCCCGAAACCTGAAGAAACACCCAAGCAAAAACCGCTCCACTACGTTTCAGGCTGCGCGTTTGCATTGCTATGCGGAAACCCGCGAGTTACTGATAACTGAAAACTATCTATGGTAAACTTTAGAATTAATTGTACACTCTGCCCTGGCAAGGTTAGAATGCACATCGCATTTGGTCGAGTACGCCACAAAACCTCGCCTACCCGGTGAGGGAGAATGTCTGCTTATTTTTTTGATTTACCATAAATGACACCGTACCAATCATAGACTACCTTACTGTCTTGAGCATTGCCCAGACAATGGGTAGTTTCTCAGCAGAAACCTGAACGGATAACCCGATTTTCGATTCAAAGTTCCGTGTCACTTCGTCTGCCGTGAGGGGTCGATCATAAATGCGGACTTCATCAATGACACCGGGGAAAAACCGCTCAACCTTGCCTCGATTGTTCGCAGCACCGATATAGACCGGCTCCACAAACGGAACAAAGGTGTCAAGCTTCTTTACATCACCTTCGATAACTTCCTGCGGTTCACCATCCATATAGATGCTAATCTCAGACTTGGCTGCGTCTACAATTGCGAAAACGATGTGGTGCCATTTGCCATCCGACAGAGCGAATTCAATCTCAACAGCAATAGCGTTGCACCCCGCAGGTGATTTCTGACGTACATAGTAGTGGACGATGTCCTCAGCGAGCGGGAAACCTGCTTTTGCGCTTCGGTTGACATCAATAGCCCACGCCATATTGCATCCCTGATCGAGTACCTTGAAAAGTGTTGTCCAATCTTTCTTGAAATCGGTTTTAACCCAAGCTTCAAAGGTAGATGTCGCGACCTGCTCCCCAAAAGTGCCGAGGTTTGTCAAGTTAACATAATCGTCGCTTCCGTCAAATTCAAGTGCTTCGCCGACGTGTCCGCCGACAATTTTTGGAGCCCCGACTATGGTGCCGTCATTCTCACCCCAAACATCTTTGACTGTGCCACCAGCAATGTCCTGCCGATCAAACGTCCAATAACTCACGAGCCCATCTGTCACCACCGGCTCTGTGTATCCGCTGCAAGAAAATGTGACGATAAGTAACGTGGACATGAGGAAATAGGTTAGCCTTTTCATCGTGATTTCTCCCTTGCGGAAGCGAGTGTATTTCCGCATCTATGGAAAATTTCCGGTGTGGTTTCGAGGCATCCAAAACATGTTTTCAAAATCGGTGAGGCAATTATAGCACCTCTGGCGATTTCCTGCCAAATTTATTCTGATGCTAAGTTCACGCTTGCAAGTAATGCCAAAAACTGGTAACATGGATTTCACATCGTGTTGCAAACCACGCCGACTTCTAATAGCAAGTTTTCGCTTGCAAGCTACGCGAAAAGGGAGAGGAAAGAACTATGCCGAAAATGACAGGTGCTAAATTTATCGCTGATACCGTCCATGGATATGGGATTACTCATGTTTTTTTTATGCCGTATATTGGACCGCGGGCTTTAATGGAGATGGAAAACCTCGGGATTAAGCGGGTTCAGACGCACGGCGAGAAAGCAGCGGCGTATATGGCTGACGCTTACGCCCGTGCGAAACGTAGTCCAAGCCTCTGTATGGCACAATCGGTCGGAGCCGTGAACCTCGCCGCAGGACTACAAGATGCCTATCTCGCTTGCTCACCCGTGGTTGCGATTACCGGCAAGGAAAACCAAATCAATCAACAACGGCATGCCTATCAAGAGGTGGATCACGTCAACCCGTTTTCTGCTGTCACGAAATATAGTGCGTACGTCGCGACACCAGATCAACTGCCTTTCTATCTACGTCAAGCCTTCCGTGCGGCAACGACAGGGACCCCCGGACCTGCCCACCTCGATTTTGAAGGCATCGCAGGAACCTCGGTTATCGATCGGGACGGCGAATTTGAGGTAATCGTTGAAGAATCATTTACCCAATTACCGCCGTTCCGACCGGAAGCAGAAGTAGAAAAGGTGGCGGAAGCCCTGAGCCTCCTCTCCGATGCGAAACGTCCGATCATTGTCGCAGGGGGTGGTGTAACGGCTTCAGACGCACGCGCAGAACTTGTCGCATTGGCAGAGAAACTCTCGATTCCGGTCGCGACTTCTCTGAATGCAAAGGCGATGTTCCCCAGTGACCATCCTCTGGCAGTCGGGACACCGGGTTCATACTCGCGAGCGTGTGCTAACCAAGCGGTATGCGAGGCAGACCTTGTCTTTTTCATTGGAAGCCATACCGGCGGACAGGTAACCAACGGGTACAAGATTCCACCACAAGGCACGCCGGTTATACAACTCGATATTAACCCAGATGAACTCGGACGAAATTATCCAATCCAGTTAGGGATGCAGGGAGATGTGCGGAATACGTTGCGCCGGATGCTTGGAGCATCAGAAGCCGCTGAGCCGCGTACTGAATGGGTTGGCCGCGTCCAAGAATTAGTGAAAAACTGGAAAGACGATGTCAGTGAGAAGGTGAATTCGGACCGGTTGCCAATGTTACCGGAACGGCTCTGCCGTGAACTGACAGACTATCTCCCGTCAGACGCAATACTTGTATCCGACACGGGACATTCAGGTATCTGGACGGGCACGATGATCGATTTCAAACATCCCGATCAGAGTTTCATCCGTTGTTCAGGGTCGTTGGGATGGGGACTTCCCGCGGCGATGGGTGCGAAGTGTGCGCAACCCGATAGACCGGTGATCTGTTTCACAGGCGATGGTGGTATCTGGTACCACATGACTGAACTTGATACGGCGATGAAGTCGGGGATTAATGCCGTTATCGTTGTGAACAATAATCACTCACTGAATCAGGAACAGGGTGGGGTTGAGTCGGTCTACGGTGGTCGGACCTCCGGTTCTGATGAACTCTGGCTGTTCCCAGACGCGGACTTCGCGAAGATGGCAGAATCGATGGGGTGTCTTGGGATTACGGTCAATAAACCGAGTGAACTCTCGGGTGCGTTGGATCAGGCACTCGAATCGGGGAGACCGGCGGTTGTGGATGTGAAAACGCATGTGGAAGGAATTGCGCCACGGACGTGGATGCCTTCGTAACAGCAAATTGCGATGATTGTGTTAGACCGGTGCGGTGTTTTTGATAGGGTATTTCCCCAGGAAACCGCACCTCCCAATAAGTCGTTTCCATGCGGTCGTGCGAGGAAGATGGCTCCGATCTATTTCCAGATTGAAGCCCCTCGCATAACCCGCTTATCTCATAACAGCCCACAGAAATGTTAGTTAGGAGGTGGATATGTGAATTGCCCCTTCTGCCCACCAAAAGTCAATGACAATGCCATTCTACTTGAGAACGACTTGAGTCTCTTTATCGATCTCAAACAATCAATTCTGCAAGGCTCTGGGATCATCGTGCCAAAAGCCCATCGGCAATCAACGTTCGATCTTACCACAGAAGAAATTACTTCTACATTTTCACTTCTTACAGAGGTTAAAGCATTTCTTGACACCGAATACAACCCTCAAGGCTACAATCTGGGTTGGAACTGCGGGGCGGTAGCTGGGCAAACAGTATTCCACGCGCATTTGCATGTGATTCCGCGTTACACGTCCGAGCCTCATGCGGGTAAAGGGATTCGCTACTGGCTGAAACAGGAATCCAATCGACATAACAACTAATGAGTCGTCATTGTTGATGGCCAGAATCTCGTTAGATATTTTAAGGTTAAGGACAAGTATCTTTAGTGAGCATGCGTCGCGCATGTGCTTTTCGTGTATATACTTTGCCGCCAACTAACTGACGATTCTTAAAGTCAGTAAACAAGTCGCTGTCGCCCTCGCGATAAGATACAAGCACTTTTACTCCTGATACTATAGCCAATGCAATAATATGCTCGTCGTTTGATGCTATCTCGTCCTTCAGTTCATTCGCTTTTTCTTGTACATCTCGAGGAGACACTATTTTGAGTTTACCTCTTTGCCTGAGTCGATTTCTCAGGTTCTGCATTCCTCCGTTATCCCATTCCTCTTCCAATTTCTCTATATCAGAATAAGCGATTTTGCCATCTCTTTTCTCTAACCAAGTCCACACAGGCTCCATATCTTCATCATCTGGGTTTTTGAATTTATGAAAAGTGTTCGTATCGACGATAATACACATCGCTTAATCCTTAAACCCCAAGAGTCGCTTAGATTCTTTCAAGAAAAATTCGCCGTAATGTGGTGGTACTCCAACCATATTGGCCATCTTATCAAAACTAATATTATGCACCTTGACGATATTTCCCTTTGGTTCAAAATAGATCAACGACACATCTTCGGGACGGAGGTTGCCTCTTATAATGTCAATACGGGCGCGGTCAATCATATAGTCACTGTGGGTTTCAATAATGAATGACCGGTTATTTTTATTAGCCAATTTCACTAATAAAGAGGAGAACTCTGCCTGCGCGCGTGGGTGCAAGTGGACTTCAGGTTGTTGTAATAAGAAATAGGCGGTCTCCTGCAAATCAGGTGGAAGGTGCTGAGAGGCATTGTTCCTCAAGGCATGTACCAAAATTGGTAAAATTTGACTCACACCGTAACCGACATCAACGATATTGGCATTAGGACCCCGGACCTTAAATTTCAGTTGAAACGGTGCGCCCAAGGAACGTCCGAGGTTTTTTATCTCTATATTTTGAAATAATCCAGAACTCTTGCCGAATTCGATTAACTGTGTTTTTAGGGCTTCCCACTGCTTTTGCTCGGTTGCTTTTATCCGCATCAACAGCATAGGAATGTCACTCCCCTCTGGATCATTAAATTCTCGGGTCGGATCATAGGTGCGTTTCGGGCGTGAGCGAATCGGTGATGTGCTAAGTACAGATAGGCGAGACCCACTATCCAAAAGTTTGTATCGCTCTTTTTCCGAATTTTGGGATTTTTTTAAATAGTTTTCCAAGGCTGTTTTTCCTTCAGAATCCCCCTCCAAAGGGAAACCGAATGGGCCCAATCCAGATTGTGAGAAACCAAAGGGAATAGATATATCCAAAATGTCAGGAAAACAACTTATTTCATAGTGATTACGTTTTTTATCAAAGGAAACTAGATGCATTCGCATGTCTCCTAAATCGTTTTCAGTTTTAAAAACGATTTTACCATCAGAAAATTTCAGATCGAGTGAACTTATTGCCGGTTCAATACCGTCCGTTTTTTCGCAAAATTCAAATGTCTGTTTAACAGCTTCAGTAGTAAACCCCAGTTTAAAAGTCTTCGCTTTTGGTCTACTGTTTCTGACTATATCTTTAAAAATGCCCATTGAATAGGGATCTGCATTAAAATCTAACCTGCTGTCCCGCAAATAATCTGCTAAGATATGGAAACATGCCAATGCCGTGGTTTTGCCAGTGCTATTCTCGCCGACTAAAAAGGTCAACGGACGAATTTCAAGCGTCTGGCGTTCAGCAAAACAGCGGACATTTTCCATTGTGAATTGGGTAATGCGCATGTTGTCATCTCCGCAATGTTATTCTTTAATTTTGGGATATATTGATTTGCAACTGTCTCAATGTGCTGTCCATTATCGTAACATACCCAATGGTAAATATCAAGAGAACCACATCATTCCTCAGAACCATTCAGGTCCAGCAGCGGCGGTAGGGCTTCGCTTCTATTGAAATGGTATTATTTTCAGAAGTCACCATAAATGGTTCTGATATCCTTAAAGTTTCCCGTGGACTCAGGAAAAGAAAAAAAGTAAAACAGTGGTTCCCAAAACCATCAAGTCAAGCATGCCTGCAACCCAAATTTTCTTCCACTCCTGTCTCCCGATTTTCTGCTTTAAAAAGAACAAACGTCCGATCAACCAGAGGGAATAGAGCTGAAGTGGGGGAAAAAATAAGCCGAGTAGCGCAGCATGCAATGCACGATTCGCCGTCGTCTCACTGATTGATAAAGGTATTTCTACCGGATCTCCTACAGTCTTCGGAGCATCGGGGGACCCGCCTTCTGCGTCAGGCACCGCAACCGCTCGTTCTCGTCCTTTAAGAAGGGGAATGGCGCGTTCAGCATCGGTTTCAGCGACTTGCAATTTAATACCGCCTAACGCGTTGCTCAGGTGCCACGCAACACCGACGGTAAATTCGTCTGCGAGGAAACTGGACACGTCGTTGGTTTCAAGTAATCCCTTCGCCAGGTGCGCTTCAAAGGGCATGTCAAAAGTCGCCAATGTGACTAATTTTTCAGCCATCACTACACCTCCAAGTATATTGCCTAATTGGTGATCCTTGTTAGTAAATTCTACCATAAACAATTCTTGTTCCTAAATATCGCTGTAAAAGAGGTTAGGAAGCGTCTTTGGATTCGCTAAAAACCTCCATTCCAGCGGAACCTTCTGCAATCCGTCGAATCTGCTTCTCAAAACCGGGGGGTGAGAGTGTCCATGTTATCCAGAGCGGTTCATCGCCTGTATTGACAAAACGGTGCTCCACATTCGGCGGGAGATAGATGACGGTACCGGGTTTCAAATCGGCAACTTCATCACCGACAAACGCTTTGCCTTGTCCACCATAGACAAAAATAATCTCTTCGGCTTCGCTGTGAGAGTGGAGCGGAATTTCACTGTGCGGGTCAATTTCTTCCAATCCCATCGAGAAGTGTTCAGTGCCAACGGTATTCGGCTCAATGAGCGTGTACAATGTGCGCGGAGCCTCGTCTTCAATTCGGACGACTTCGGCATCCTCTTTGTGATAGATATGTTTCATTTTTTCCTCGTGGTATGGCGCAAACTAACAGTTTACGCTACAAGTCTCTGTTACGGCACACGGCGTGTGCTTACTACTTTTAATCGAACTCATGTTATTTTGGCAAACCAATAGGAATACAGGCTTGCGTTTTTGATTTGAAACTGGAGTCGGACTTCTTTTCCATTGAGTGCTTCCAGTGAACGGTCAAATTTAACTTCTGTATCCACCTGATCTCCGACAACCCGCTGGGAGGTATAATCCTTCAGAGGTGTCCCTGTATCATCCGTGACCGAGACGATAACATAGCCTTGACTCGCATCAAGGTTGAGATGTAATTCTCCACCACTGAGCGTCAACGGTTTCGTCAACATGTATCCCTCGGTTTCATCTGCATCAAGTGAGACGAACCCATCACGTCGCAATGTCGCCAAGCCGAGCATGGATGTGTGCTTCCGTTCGACCTGCTTGAATTTCCTGCCGGTATGCGGTCCGTTCACGCCACCGTAATAGAAATAGATGTGATCGTCGCGTGTGACGAAATTCTGGCTAATCCTCACCATCCCGTCTTCCCAACTGTCCGTCTGCCCAAGCGAGAGAAATGTTTGCCGATCCAAGACGCGTTGCCAGTGGACACCATCACGACTCATTGCAAGCGATGTGTCAATCGTGCCATCAACGCCCTCGCGATAGACCCAGATCATACCGAGATAGATGCCTTCGTAGATGTTGATAGGCATCCCGTAAATCTGTGTGCCCTCTTCATCAACCTCGTCGCATTCAAATACACGTTCTGGCTCGCTGAAGTGGACCGCGTCGGGACTCTCGGCGCGAGCGGTTTTGCGTCCGCCTGCCCCGAATCGTCCAAACACAACATATTTCTGTATTTTGGAATCCCACACCAGGGACTGGGTGGTATCGCTATCAAGCGGGATAACTGGATTGGTCTCGCAGTTCGTCCAGTGAACGCCGTCCGGTGAAAAAGACATCCACATACCATCACCGTCACCGCGTCCCCAGATCGTCCGTCCTTCGTGTTGAACGAAGGTATCAATTCCACCGTGTTCCCAATAAAAGCCTTTGTAACGACGGACAGGATCCGTTTCGTGTTCGTCGTAGATGACAGCCATGCCTTCACAGTTTGTGCGTCCGACATCAATCAGATTATTGGCGGTGCTTCCTTCAAAATCGACTTGGTTTAGGATCGGTTTCTCCCAGTGCACGCCATCGGTTGAGGTCGCATAGCCGAGGAGTGTTATATTGCCGAGAGCGTCCCGCTGACGGATTTTCACCATTCCATCGACATAAGGTCCTGTGAGATACCACATTTTGAAGATCGAATTCTCTGGATCGTAGAGGACTGTGCCGTAGAGAGAGGCAACGCTCTCCCACGGATTCTCACCGCGCAAAATAGGGTTGTCGGGATGCCGTTCGGGTTGGTGCATCCGACGGTAAAGTCTTTCGATTCGGGTGACGTGATGGAGGTCGAGGAAAAGATAGCGATGTTCCATGTGGAGGCTCCTTAGAAATTTCGTATCTTTCGTAGGCATGCTATCATAAATGTGCCGGTAAGTCAATCAGGACGGACGGACTTTGCAAAGGTATGTAAATATTTTGTCAGTGAATTGTCAGAAGCAGGATTTACAGGATTCAAAGATTTACGGGATTGGCAAATCCCCTGCACAAACTAACAGTTTATGCTACAGGGACCAAACTTCTCAGAATCGCGCGTCAAAAACTTTACACACCGGACGTACTCCATCTTTTATTTTTTCTTGTTAGTCCGGGACTTACCCGTTAGATTACAGCATACGCAATTCTTCAAATAGCACCAACTGTTGAGGGTAACCTATCGGAAGAGACCGGATTTCTTGATAGCCCTCAAAGAAAATTGTCTGTTCATCCTCACTAAAATGGCGTGAAACCGTCAGAATGTCTGAGAGATAATAACCGAACCCGAATTGGACCACGTCAATTGGGCAGGGCTGCCCGTCCGAGATAATGATATTATGTGGTGCCAGATCCGAGTGAATCAACCCAAAAACATCCCGACCTTCCCCCTGTTCTGCGACAAACCGTGAGAAGCGTGAAGAAAGCGAGGAAAGTTTTGTGCGCTCCTCTGGCGAAGCGTCTATGTAATCATTTCTAAGAGCCTTTTCAACTTTCGAGGTAACCCAATCCATGTCATACCGAGGACGGGTGAACCAGTTCGGTAGTTCCAAGGTCTCCGATACACGGTGCGTGCGCCCCACCATGGTCCCAAGACTCCGAATCAGTTCTGGCGTTTTCTCTGCGGTGGGGAGTGTATTAAGCGTTTCACCGGGAATCCAATTGTATACAGTCGCATAGCGCGACGGTAGATCGTTTGGGGAGACACATTGAATCATTTCACCATCACGTCCAAGCACAGGCGAGAGGGTCCTGACACGTCCCGTGTTCCAAAGTGCTTGTAACCAATAGACTTCAGATCGAATTTCATGGACAGACGTTCCGGCACGATAGAGTCTCAGTGTGAATCGAGTATCCCCAGCATCTAAGAAAAACAACATATTCGCAATATCAAATCCAGCACCACTGATTCGGAACGAAACGTTATCCAACGCATACAACATAATAGCGGCTTTTGCATAATACCAATCGGTGGTAAGGTATTGTAACATATTTCTGTTATAAACTATCAAAATGCCATTGTCACACGCATGTCGTGTCGATTCGGATATAAACGTTCGTTGTTCATCATCAAGTGAATCCAAGAAGTCAATGATGGCGGGATCAATTTGTGGGTGTGGGTCAGAAATCGCTTCGAGCCAATACTGTCTGCATTTGTCATGACAATCGATTCGGTAGACGGGTAGGGACGGATCGCGGTACCACTCAGGAGAATTTTCGATAGCGTATTCAACCTGAGTACCACAAAATAGGCACGGCATTTTCTCCGCCATGGGGCTGTTCCTCCTGTTTTGACAATCCGGTGCGGTTAGGGGATTTCGTCTGGGAATAGACTAAATCCATTCCTTGTATCAACGTGAGTTTGACATAAGCGTATCGTTGGAAACCTGCTTCATTTTCACAGGGGACCCCGGTGGATTGTCGGGTTTCGCTGTGTTTTTTTTCTCAATGTGTCCTAAAAAAGAAAACGTTTGTGGCAAAACTGAAGGAAACCTCTGCGGATTTCATCGCTCTACCCGACCTACGAGGCTACCGGGGGTGTGCAGATATTTTCGGGCTTTACTATATTACCGAATTAAATTCTGAAACTTCATAAAGTTTGTGCCACAACAGATACACTCCATTTTTTTAGGAACTCTGGTTAAATCTCGGCTCAGCCAATCGGAATGTCAGCAAAAACCCTAACAAAACAAGGACACCGCACCCGATAAAAACCGGTTCAAAGGCGAATTTCTCAATTAGCATTCCAATCAAAGGTGAAACGAACAAGGGGATCGCCTGAAAAAGACTCATCACTCCGAGATATTGGGGGTGTTTCTCCTGCGGTGCAATTTCAAGGGTATAGTTTGTGACGATGCGGGCAGACACGGGTGTGAATCCCATAAGCACAAAGATAATCCAATAAAACTGAGCACCGGAAGGCATTCGACTAATGCCGACCGCCAATAATGGCATAAAGGCACTGATTAATATCAGAAGACGTAAGACAAATCGGTTTCCTGAACGGTCTGCGATGTTGCCCATGATACCAGCACCGACAGCATTGGATGCGTTTTGTGCAATTATCAACGTGACGAAACCAGAAGGGGCGAGTCCTAATGTCCGCTTTCCGAAAACCGTATAGTGTGGAAAAAGGGGCCAGATCGAATAGAATAGCAGAATAACGATTGCAAATCGCCGAAAATTTCTATCATACCTTAACGATAGGAGCGCATCGCCAAGAAATTTGAAAAAAGGTGAGGTGCGTTGTGAGGGTGAAAGCGGCTCTTTTAACCAGAAACTGACTGCCGTTGCAACGCCGAAGAAGGCAGCCGTCGCAGCAAAGAGTAGCGCATAACGCGGCGTGCTCCCAGAAAGCCAGCGCGGTAAGAGGTAAAAAGCGACGCCGATCGAAAGTGTACAACCGATGATATTGGAATAAGCGAGGAGTCTGCCCCGTTTTTCGGGACTGATGAGTTTTCCTTGCAGTGTTCCGGTAGCCAGATGATTGCAACCGACTGCGAGCCAGTGCAGGGTACACAGTAGAAGAAAAATAGCAACGATAACATTTCCTGACCAATGTGTTAAACTCAATATCAGAGATAACACGCACCAAGGAATGGCAAAACCGAATCCTGAGAGAATAAAGAATCCCTGTTTTTTCGGCATCTGTGCGACACGCTGCGCGACCAGAAACTGGGGCAAACTCTGCCCGATTCGCAGAATGAGGGGTAACAATCCACGGATGGTTCCAGACGAGGTATAGACATCAATAAACGCTGGAATGACCACAGACTCGGATTTGAACATCCAACCGAGGCGCATCAGAATTTGGTTTAGAGCAAAGACAACTAAATTGCGTTTTTCATGCGGATAAGACTCTTCCGAAGCGGAGTTTGTCTGATCTGATGCGCTTTTATCCATTGAAATTCCATTCGTTTGTTAGCGAATTCACGCGTTCCCTCATTTCAGTATTGGCGTTAAGTCAGTGCGCCTTCTTTAAGCCGCTGTGCGCCGTATTTTTCCATCTCTATTCTCGCCTCCGACGCTAAAGTCTCTTGCTCGGAGAGTGCTTCTGCGACCCGATGGAATCGTTCAATGTCCCTCAATCCCATAATCGTTAGATTTACACTCTTATGACTGAGCACATAGCGGTAGAATTGCTCTGGAGAGGGTGCGTCTGCGTTTCCAAAAAGCCTGTCATTCCGCGAGGCATTCATAATAACGACCCCCGTATTGTGTTTGTCGGCAGCGGGAAAAACTGTATCCTCCGGCGTTTTCATTGCACAATTATACCAACAGAGGACGGTATCAAAAAATCCAGTAGCAACGGCGTGTTGTATCTGAACCCAATCGTGTCCGGTAACACCGATGAAGCGGATGAGTCCTTCATCCCGTGCCTTCTGTGCTATCTCCAAAGCACCGCCGGGTGCCAAGGCTTGGTCGCGTTCCGCTTTTGTGTTCAGGTGATGCAGTTGGTAGATGTCAATGTGATCGACATTTAGCATTCGTAGAGACGTTTCAAGTTCCGTCCGTGCGCCTTTTGCATCACGCTGAGCGGTTTTCGTCGCGAGAATCAGCCGATCGCGTTGCCCTTTTATGGCGGCTCCGACAACTTTTTCGTCCTCGCCATCTCTATATGCACGCGCCGTATCCATATAATTGACACCGGCATCAATTGCTTTGCGGTAACCGTCAGCGGATTCGCAATAAGCGCCACCGACACCGAGTCGGGTAACTGTCAACCCTGTGCGACCTAAGACTGTTTTCGGAATCTCATAAGCCATTATGTTCACCTCAAAAAGTGTCGATTAGCGTTCATTCAATGGTAGAAAGTTCCATCTCAAATGCCAGTTCAGGCACTTTATGGCATCTCTACCAAAGGTTTTCCCGATTCAGGAATTGCTCCCATATTGCCGCGCTATTATTCCAGTGCCGACGATTGGCTGCGTGAATTTTGGTTATAGGTGTTCAATCTGCCATACACTTAAAACGAAACAAGCAGGTTCAGGCTTGAGAAGACTTGTAAAAAATGGTATAATGCTGACATAATACCATAAAGGGTTTCTAATTTCAACGTCCTTGCATATACTATTTTTTAAGGAACGAAAATCCCGCTTCAAAATGTTTTCAGAGGAGGATGCCCAAAAGAGGTATTGTCTAAATAACGGTATTGCAGAGGACTGTTCTTCCGAACGATATCGTCGGATCCAGTCGAATGAGGAAGGAATATCATGGCAAATGAGACAGTCGAGACGCTTTGTAGCGCCGCCAGAGCAGGAGACCTTGACCGAGTCAGGGAGATTATCGCCGCGGAGCCACGGTTGGCATATCAAGAGATGGCAGACAACAACGAACACCAAGCCATCCACTTCGCCGCCGAAGCAGGGAACGCCGAGGTTATGGCTGTCCTTTTGGAGGCAGGCGCGAACCCGCTTCAGGGCATCTATCCGCATCGAGACGCGACGACAGCGTTGCGGTTGACTTCAGACCGCGGACACACCGCCGTTGTCGAAACTATCGAGGCATGGCTTAACAAAAAGCGAGGTACGACCTCGCGGGGTGAGGAATTCGTTCAACTCGTCGCATCCGGCGACATCGAATCCGTGCGATCTGCCCTTGATAAACGTCCATCACTGGTCAAGGCGAAAGACCGGAGCGGGCAGACGGGGCTTTTCAAAGCCATTCATCATGGGGATATACGGATGGTTATTGAATTGCTGGATCGGGGTGCTAACCCGAATCATGCTGATTCTGGGCGATGTCGTCCGATTCACCGCTGCCTGCACCATAACTGGAAAGTGCCAGAATCGATGTACGGCACTTACGCGGCGATCGCAGGTGTCCTAATCGCACGCGGGGCGGAGTATAACATCTGGGTTGCCAGTGGGGTTGGGGATGTCAACGGTGCTAAAGCGATGTTACAGGCAGAACCGAACCCGAATCGCCTGTTTCGGAACAGAAGCCCTTATGTGCATGATTACGTCAATCCGCTGTGGGTCGCGTGTTTCCACGGTCACAGCGATGTCGTGCGGGTGCTTTTGGACGCAGGCGCGGACCCCGATTCACCGTTTACGATTAACGTTGCCGGCGAAACGGTCAAACAGTGGGGACATACGCTTTGGATTGCCGCGAATCAGAACCATTACGAGGTCGTCAAACTTCTGCTGGAAGCGGGTGGGAATCCGAACACAGCAGTTTACGCTTCCGATTCGGCACTCTCGAACGCCAATCTGCGCGGATACAAGGAGACCGGCGAGTTGCTGTACCGTTACGGTGCAACCGATGACCTGTTGAGTTACTGCGTGACGAACAATCTTGCCGCTATCGTAGAGATCATGCACCGCGAACCCTCGGCGTACTCGGAAGAATCTGGGGATACACGCGACCCCTGGGAAAGTCTGCTGTGGAGCGGTGTCCTGGCGGGCAATATCAACATTGTGGCGATGTGCCTCCGACGGAATCCGCAGTTTAGCGACGAAGCGTGGTTTAATCTGTTGGAGCAATCAATTCGCGGCTGGCGGTTGGGCGACCTCAAAATTAACAATGCGGACTTTGACCGTCGAAATTATATCACGATTTTACGTATGCTACTTGCGCACGGCGTGGACCCCAACCTGCGAAACGGACGGAGTGATAGTTTCAATTTCACGATTCTGCACCACCTCGCTGGCAAGAGTTGTGCCCCCGCTCAATACGACCACACGCCGGAGGAGATTGTTGAGTTCGCCAGCCTCTTCTTGGATCACGGAGCGGAGATTAACGCCCTCGAAAACAAACTGAAATCCACACCGCTCGGTTGGGCAGCCCGTTTCGGCAACATTGTGTTGGTCAAATACTTCCTCGAACGTGGTGCCGACCCACATTTGGCAGGCGCGAATTGGGCGACACCACTTGGCTGGGCAGAACGGGAAGGGCATATTGACATTGTCGAGATTCTCACTGCGAAGCAATAGCCGGTTTCCGAAGAAAGTGCGGGAATTATCCATCATCAAAATAAGAGTTGCCAAAAACTTTACACACCCTCAAATTGCGGGTGCCATTTCCCATGCTTGAACGGATCGGAAATGTGCCTGTCCACCACGGCTCACTAATCTTACACCGGTGCTATCGGCTCGTGTCGGATAAACCCGTTGCGTAATGCACTGCCTACTGTTGGCGAACACCTCAACTACGGACTTATCGACATAGATGCGGAGCTGAAGTGTTTCGCTACCCTTCAGCGTGAACGGGGCGCGCTGTGCATCGACAAACTGTTCCGACTCCGGCAATCTCGCAGTGCCGCCGGCGTCCCGGTAGTGTGGATACCGGATGGCTTCGTTCAAGGTGGAACGGCTGACCTCGATTTTTAACTTTCTTTCTGCCGGAACATAGAGAATCCCTGTTTGTTCGGCCTGATCGGGTGAGCAGAGTACCTGAACACCGACCTCGGACGCATCGTTAGGATCAATTTCGATATCCAACTCAAGGGAACTCCCCTGAATCTCCTCTAAGTCCAACACATCAGCGTCAAGCGTGATATTTTCACGTGCTTTCGGGTTCATCCGCAGGTATTCCAGTTCGGGTACTGGTTCAATTCGCAAACTACCGTCGGTTGCGAGGGAAAGGATACGCGGTAGCGTCATCACTCCTGACCAACCGGAGGTACGTTCTTGTTCGACACCGCGAATTTCGCGAATCCAATCGAAAAAGATACGACGACCTTGGGCATCTAACAGTGATCGGGCTCCACCGAGTAGTCCACCCTCCCAACTCATCCGTCCGTAGCTTTCAGCATAATACCGTTCGTTTTCAAATCTGCCGAGATAATACTGTGTGCCTTGCCAATGGCTACAAAAAAGTAACATGTGCTTATCGCCTAACGGATAAAAATCGGGAACCGCACAGTCCTCTTCGGCATCTGTCCATTCGCGCCGCGATTGATAAAAGGAGCGCACAAATTCCCACGCCACAAGGTCAGACGACTTAAACAGCGCGGTTCCGTCCCCAGTTTGTCCGGGTATCCTGTTCCCGATGAGTGCGTAATAGGTGTCGCCTTCCAACCACGCACACGGGTCAAACACAATATACTCACCGTGTCCTTTCTCACCGAGAGCGGGGACGGGAATCACTGGATTGGCTGGATGCTTGTCCCATGTGATGAGCAAATCATCATTGCTCGTTGCGATACATGTTCCATCTGGAACCCCATGATAGATGAACGTCGGTACACCCTCTCGACTCACGAGCGCACCACCGCTAAAGCATCCGTCACGATCAGGTCCGTCGAGGTCGGGCGTTAAAGCGATGGGGTGATGCACCCAATGCACCAGATCGACACTCGATGCGTGTCCCCATTGCATCCATTTCCAATAGCCACCTTCAGGATTGTGCTGATAGAAGATATGGTATCGTCCCTTCCAAAAGATGGAGCCGTTGACATCGTTCATCCATCCGAACGGCGGTGTGAAGTGGTAACGGGGTCGATACGGGTCGTCTGTATACATCCGATCAAGCACGCGTGTCGCGTGGACAAGTGCCTCTGTCTTTTCAATGGCTGTGTTCATGGTTTTGTTGTCCCGTATGTAGTAGTAGAAACTATTATGGTAAACTTTAGAATTAATTGTACACTCTGTACCGGCGAGGTTAGAAACCTCGCCTACCCGGGGAGGGGAGAATGTCTGCTTATTTTTCTGGTTTACCATAGTGGGTTCGGTGGGCAGTGCGGTGTAAACCTTATGAAACGCCGCAATTGACGCAGGATAATCCCGAACTTTGAGATACAGTTCCCCAAGTAGACTGGCGAGCGTCATATCGCCTGGATGTAGTTTCTGCAACTCAAGATATGTCTTAATTGCTTCAGCGGAACGTCCGGATTGCCGACGGACATTCGCTTTTTGCCAGAGAACATCGTTGAGGTTGGTTCGGGCGAGTTGATAGGTCGGCTGTAGTGCCAAAGCGTTTCGATAGGCGCGAATCGCGGCATCCCAATCACCGTTATTCCTGAGCGTTACGCCGTAGTTATTGTAGGCGTGTACGAGGTTTTTCTGTGCCTCCGCAGCGTTGGGATCAATTTCTAACGTCTTTTGGTAATGTGTAATCGCTAAGGTAATGAATAGGGATTTCATTTTGGCACCTCGTGTCAGATGGTATCAGTCGAACAATCCACACGCTACGGTTAAAAGGCGGAAGGAAATATGGTGAAAGTCAAAATATAGTCCTATGAGGACAGTATACTTATTTTTCGTCTGAATCGCGGATTACGCGGATGACACGGATGACAGGGTCGCGAGCATGCAGAAATGCCCAAGCAAAAACACTCGCTCCTACAGTGGGAGAAATGAATGCCTCTGGCTATATCCAGCCATCGTCAACCATCAATGTCAATGGCGATTCCATCTCCTCAAGAGGTAGCTGAATCCGCCGCCGTTTCCGAGACGATTCATAAATCGCCATGAGCAGTTCGTGCGTTGCGTAACCCTGATGACCACTCGATCGATGCTCCCGTCCTTCTTCAATAGCCTCAATCATGTCTCGCACGGGGTTACTTTCTGAGGGAAGTTCGGGTGACACCCAAATACCACCCGATTCTGCGTTCCGAAAACGGAGCGGTAGTCCACCGGGGGCAGCGAGTTCGATTTCGCCTTCCGTTCCATAGCAGTAGATGTGATGATAACCGGGGGCGGTGTCGCTGCCCGATTCAATGATCCCCCGAACATTGTCTTCAAACTTGAAGTAACCGATTGCGAAATCCTCGGAGTGCAGGTCGTATTTGGTCGGTGTGCCGATACGTTCAATCTGACCAATCACCCAACTTACGGAACGGTCACCATAGACATATCGCATAAGGTCAACAGTGTGTGTGGCATTGTCCTTCAAGTCGCCTCCGCCACAAACGGCGTGAATCCGAAAGATGTCGCCGATCACACCATCGGCAATCATCTGTCTTGCGGCTTCGTAGGGTGCGCTAAACCGTACTTGGTGGTCGATTGCCAATTTCACGCCGTGTTGTGAACAGGTTTCAAGCATCTCTCTCGCCTGTCCGAGGTTCTCCGCTATCGGTTTTTCAGACAGGATCCCTTTCACACCGAGTTTCGCGACCTCAATTGCTACTGGCGCGTGCAGTTTCGGGCGGGTACACACGGAAACCAGATCAATCTCTTCCGTCTCGAGCATCTCGACGTAATCGGTATACTGCTTTTCGACACCGTATTGTTCGCCGTATGCCTTCAAACCCTCTGCATTAATATCGGCAATCGCGGTCAGAGAAGCTCTCGGTTCATTCAGATACCATCCGGCGTGCATGTGGGAAATCCCACCGCACCCAATTATTGCAACGTTGTAGCTGCTATCCATTGTAGGCACCCCATGTTCTATTTTATACCATTTCTAAAAGTTTATATTGCATTAACCGCACCTGAGCGCACAGACTCACAGTCTATGCTACAAGGGGAACCCAAACTAAAAGTTTATGCTACAATTTCAATCAGAAATGGTATTATTTCTGAATTATTTGTAAATTCCTATGCCCTGTCTATCAAGGTATCCGATGACCTCCACCAACATAGAGCAATTGTCCTGTGAGCCAACGCGCTTGCTCAGAGCAGAGGAAAACCGTGACATCAGCGACATCTTCAGGTCTGCCAACCCTGCCTAAGGGTGTAGACTTTGCGAGTGCTTTCTCATCCTCAGGTAGAATATAGCCCGTCTGAATCGGTCCAGGTGCGATGACGTTCACCGTAATACTGTATTTTCCCATTTCACATGCGGCAGAATGACTATAGGACTCAATTGCGTACTTACTTGCGGCGTAACTGACATTCAGCGGGTGGCAGTGCGCCGCATCCGTACTTGTATTTACAATGCGCCCCCAGTTTAGTCCATTTCTAAGATATTGCTTCAGATATGCTTGCATCATCAACGCATACGCTCGGGAATTAACAACAAAGTGGGCATCAATGTTTGCAGCGGTTGAGAGAAAAATGCCGCTTCCGTCTGTTGAAGTTTGCTCAGGATCAAATGTCTCCAAGACACAATGCGTGTGATTGTTAATCAAGATGTCAACGGGACCGAGTTCTTTTTCGCATACATCAAAAAGTTTTGAGATGTTTGTTTCATCAGTAAGGTCTGCCTCTAAGACGGATATGGTCATACCTGCTTCTTCAAATCGGTTGACCAGATGCGCGATAGGCTTTTGCTGCATGGCTCGGTAGAAGATATCCCCACCCACACCGGTCTCTTCGGCACGCTTTAATTCTACCTCGCTGTATTGACACGGCGGACGAAAAAATGAAGCAAAAACTTTTACGCCTTGGTTGCCTAACGCGAAAGCTGTCGCCTCACCGATGCCATGATTGGCACCCGTAATTAGGGCAACTTTTCCTCTTAACTTCGGATCAATCATCATTTGCCTTTACATCTAAAAAATAGAATAGGACTTATACAAAACTGAGCCGAGACATGTCCATTGCTATGCGCAGGTCCCTTATTCCTATGGTAGCCCCAGTGCGGTTACAAACCTCACCTACCGCGTGAAGTGCGTAATCCCTATAGAATTGTGAAATCCCCAAAACTCTATTTGGAGTCAATTATAGCGATTCTAATCCGGCTTGTGCTACAAGCAGGACAAAACAGCATGTAGATTTGTAATTGAGTGGTCTGGTTGTTCGTCTGCTGTTTCTGGCATCAGGACATCTGACTTTCGGTTGATGAAAACGCTTGTCATGCCTGCCCGGTTGGCACCAACGATGTCATTTCCAATAGTATCGCCGACGAACAGAGCCTCTTTCGGTAAAATGCCAGCACGTTCACAAGCGACTTGAAAAATTTCAACCCTCGGTTTTCTGATACCGATTTCACCCGAAATTGTCAGCGATTGAATACGTTCGCTGAGTCCGAGGTGTCGAACTTTAGAAAGTTGACTGTCGGTGTGTTCATCGTGCGCACCGTTTGTAATGATGCCGATATGGTATGCATGTAGTTTCTCAAGTACCGTGACATCGTTGTAAAGATGTAAACTCGTGAGATAGCGCGAACAGAAAAAGTCGCTTAATTCTTCCATGCCCTTATCTATGGGCAAGCCTAATTCTTTGAATAGACACTGGAAGCGTGCGTCTCTCACGTCTGCCATGGCGTATTTCCCGGCGTTGAGTTGTTGAAAGAGTCTCTGATGGACTGTTTTCCATGCCTCTGTAAGAGCCTCTTCCGAAACATTCGGATACTGCTTGTGTAAAAGCTGGAACGTTTCGCTTTGCGCGATGCTCCATGCGGTATCGGAGTCGCAGAGTGTGCCATCCAAATCAAAGAAGACTGCATTAATCATTTTCGCTGTCACCTCCCAGAAATTCGAGCAAAATTTCCTCGCTGATTGCCCACGCTGCGCCGTGTCCTTCGTTGATAACCTTATAGTGAATCACGTCGCCGTTGAGGTAACTGAAGATTTCCAAGTTGCGATCAATCCTGCTGGGTCTGGACAACTTTTCTCCGTCGTACCCCATCCGCCTCGCCCAGAGAAAAATGGATTCCTCAGCGTCAACAAAGCCCAACTTCCCGTCCTTGGCAGGAATGTATTTTGAAGTACCACCGTGATAAGGGACCAGATCATCGGTAGTGCCCGAAATATTCATCAGCCGCTTGCCAGACATCGGTGTAGCGACAACTTGATAATTGTTATCAGCACCTTTGGCTTTGAAATTCTTCCCGTCGTGTTGATAGACATTCAAGGGGCTGACTGCGCTCACATAATTCCGTAGGTTCGGTAGCTTACTTTCAATCGCCAACTGGTTCACCAAAGCGGCACCATT
This sequence comes from Candidatus Poribacteria bacterium, assembly GCA_026713385.1. GTDB lineage: Bacteria > Poribacteria > WGA-4E > WGA-4E > WGA-3G > WGA-3G. The sequence goes on from JAPOOP010000289.1 coordinate 22,990, forward strand.
TGAATTCCCCATGACGCTGAAATTGCCCTTTTGAATGTTGTCATAAGTGGAGAGTTTCTTAACGATCGCTTCGATGAATCCGAGATCGTCTGCTTTGGAATGCTCCGACATGATGTTCCAACCCGTCTTGTATCCGTTGGCAAACACCATGACGTATCTGCTTGCCATCGTCGTGTGCCGTCTCATAAATTCATCCATTGCTTTCTTCGCATTGCCACCATGCCCATGTAAAAAAATGAAAACAGGAAACTTTTGCTGATTCGGACGTTCAGGAACACTGACATAATAGAGTCGCTTGAACGCTGTCTCCTGTGACCACGACTGCGTGATATAATATGCTCCAGACTTTAGTTGTTCCGCCGCATCCACGAAAGAAGCGTCACCCACTGTCAAGACAGTGCTTAATATCAACATGAGGCTTTTCACTATATCTTCTCCAAGATCCCGAAAAATTGTAAAAAAGGTTCACTAAGCGATCCGATCTCTACGCCATCCAAAAGATGTACACAAACCTAAGGAGCATCCACGTTCATGCAACAGCGCAACTACCTAAATACCCAGAATATGTAAACCAATCCAAGTACTGCCCAAATGCCAGCGGCTATTTTCATCACACGGCTTGTCCATCCTGCTTTTGTGAAGTGAAAAGCAATATGATTGAACAGTAACATCAATGCAACCACCAGATTGACATTGAGGTAGTCGTTAGAACCAAAATTTCTCCACCTGAGAAGTTGAAATACACTGAAGGCAAGCAGGCAGAGAATAATCCCGAGCATGCCATATTTCCAGAAATAGTTTAGCCTAAACCTCCGGACATCCGCCGTTTCCACCGATGCTGCTTCTAAAGTTTTCGGTAGATCTGGATTATTTTCTCGAAGTGCTTGTTGGCGTTCTTTTACATATTTAATTTTCGCCGCAAGTTGCTGTTTTTCAGCGTCGGTTAACTGCTTCATGAAAAATCACCTTCTTTTCGCGGGTTTAAGGGGCATGACAAAAGCCAAACACTTTTCATCACGTTCCATCGGTTCTACAGCAAACCCCATAGAGAGTTTAAGATGATGGTTTTCAGGGTGATTTTCACCACTGACGGATCGCACTTGGTAACAATCAAATAACTTCGCTTGTTTGATGGTATATTCTTGAAGTGACCTGCCAATACCTTGCCGTCGGTATCCATCTTTCACACCAAACGCGAGGATTTTCGCCTCTTTCAGCGTTTTTCCAAGTATCTCAATAGGCGGGTGATCGCGGTCGTGGGGACCGATGTCCCATACAACAAACATGAGAAATCCGACGATGGTTCCATCCTGTTTTGCCGCCAAAAAATAGCGTGAAAACTGCTCAAAATACGGATTGAATGCCCAGTCTCCCTGGTGAATCTCGTTGACGAGCGCGACGAATTCCTGCCAATCTGAGTGATCGGCTGTTAGTTCTTCAATGGAAAAGTGCTGTTGCTTATTCATTATACGTTTCGTTCTCTCAGAGAGGCAAGGTTAGAAACTTCGCCAGCGAAAGAAACAGAAATAGAGAAGTTAGATGCAGATTAAAAATACTTCGGTAATTGACGGGCGATGAATCACCCTACTACGAACGGCTCGGTAACTATTTATAACGCAATTTGCCACCTATTTATAGAAATAGCACCCCTAATGAAGATTAATAATTTAATCGGGTAATTTCTACCGATGACCGGTGCAGTTAGGAAACCGCGCCTACCCGTCCTGGGGGAACATAGAATTACCCAAATATTTTATTTAACTTCATACGGGGTGCAACCACTGGAATACGCCGTTTACTATAGACATATTGAAGAAACGCCCAAGCAAAAACCCGCTACTTTGAAACTTTTATTTCTCCCCAGGTGAGTGCCAATTTCTGGGTCGGTTCGACAGCAAGTCCTTCCGCGTCAAGATTGTTCTCAATCTCCTCTTGACTGAGCCCGCGGTTGTAAAGGCGGAGTTCATCAAGAAGACCGTGGTACGGAAGTCCATCCGATTTTCTTGCGCCCATCCAAAAATTCTCTCCATTATGTTTGAGGACACCCTCGAATTCTTTCTCATTATCCACTTCACCATTGACATAAATAATGGCTACAGAACCATCGTAAACACCAGCAATGTGATGCCATTTACCTACATCGGGCTGACCTACGCTGTGAAAGGGCCATGTTTCTAAGGCACCGTTCCAGAGATTAAAATCAACCCGAGTTTGGTCTGACCACGCAATCACATAAGAATTATTTCCTGATCTCGATATACCCGCGAAAATCGCCCAACCAGGTTTCTCAGGTTTTATCCACACCTCCAATGTAATCTGATCGCCAATGTCGGTTAAACTCTTATCTGCTCCACAATCAACATGCCCGCCACTAAACTTGAGTGCTTCACCCACTTTACCATCAACGACCTCGACATTCCCATCCATGGTTCCATCATTGGCACCGACAATGTCTTTAACCGTTTGCCCTGTGACCGTATCCTTATTGAACGACCAGTAACTCACCAATCCATCGGTAATCGCCTGACGTGCGTGTGCCACGTTTATAGCCATTA
>JAPOOP010000017.1 GCA_026713385.1 Candidatus Poribacteria bacterium
GATTTCCTCGGCATCTCGGTAGTTTCGGGATTCTGCGAGAATCAGGGGCCATATATACGGTTTGTAGCGTTCCATTAGCCCACTGAGGGGTTTATCATCTCCCGTTTGGAGCTTCCGAACTAAATCTTCAATCGTTACTATATTGTTCTCCATTCGGCGATAACCAGATTGGATTCGGGCATAGAGGATGTATTCTTGTCAAAAGGTTCAGAAAATGTAAAAAATTGGCAATTTTTTCAAAAATTATGGAAAAATCGGTCAGAAGGAAGGGAAGACTGGAAGAAGAAAGGAATAGAGGTAAGAAAATATCCGCTAAGAGAGCCAAATGTTGAGGATTGTTCCTATGGGTGTGCAAAATTTTTGGCATTAAGCACGCACTTAACTTTTTCTTAAAGACTCTTTTTTTCGGCAGAAAACGTGCATAATCTGAAAAAAGTGAAGATGGCAACCACAGTGGTGTGTGCAACTTTCCCAATTAACCACAAAACGCCCGAGGTGCACTGAACCTCGGGCGTTTTATGTTTGGGACGTGGGTATCAGTTATTAGTCTTAATACCGCGCTACATTTTAAATTTCTGTGGTTGCTAATAGCGTCATGGTATTAACTGACGACTGATAACCGAGTAATGAAGACTCAGGGCTATTTAGTTTTTGGTTTTGTGTGTTTTAAGACAGATATCGCCCCTACGGGGCTTAGGTGGCGTGGGGTCCGGCTTTTCTACACAGATACTGCCCTACGGGGCTGAAGCTGTTGAGGTTTCTGTGTTTCTATAGTTATAGATTCGTTGCTATAAATGCGAAAAATGGAAAACTATGGTAGATTATAAGAACAAATTTACATTTCAATGGTAGCAAACTCTCCACCTCGTTGGCGAGGATTGTATCCTCGCCTCTTTAGAATGTCTAAGTAATTCTAAAATCTACCGTAAATGACCTGACTGAAAACTATTGGAGACTTGATTATTTTCAGATTTCTGGGTATAATTAATATAACCTAAGTTACCACCGACTTGTGCACATAGCACTCCGCTGGAGTGCAAGACGTTGTGGACCCCGGTTTCTATAAACATATCACCCCGCTGGGGTGAGGAAAATGCCTAAGACCGCTCGTTGGAGCTTTCAGAATTTGTTAGTAGCAACTCGGGTTAATATATTCAATAAAGGATAAAATCCGTACATTTTCATAATGGAGGAAGAAGTGGCAAGAAAAAAAATCAGTGTTATCGGTGCGGGGAATGTCGGCGCAACAGCGGCGTTCCTGATCGCACAAAAACAACTCGGGGATGTCGTCATGATAGACATCGTAGACGGTGTCCCGCAAGGTAAGGCATTGGACATGGCACAAATGGGTCCCATAGAACTGTTCGATGCCGCCGTTGATGGAGACCTGGATTACACCGCTACCGCAGGCTCCGATCTCGTAATTATCACATCAGGTTCCCCACGCAAACCGGGGATGACGCGCGAAGATCTGTTGCAAACAAACGCCAATATCGTCGGTAGCGTCACAGAGAACGTCGTGAAAAACTCGCCAGATTGTATTCTCATGATGCTCACCAACCCGCTTGACATCATGACCTACCACGCGTGGAAAGTTTCAGGATTCCCTTCACATCGTGTCGTCGGGCAAGCAGGTGTGTTGGATTCAGCACGGTTTCGTTATTTCATCTCGCTCGAACTCGGCGTGTCTGTAGAAGACATTCAGGCACTCGTCCTCGGCGGACATGGCGATACGATGGTCCCGCTCCCGCGCTATACGACCGTCAATGGTATCCCGATCCCGCAACTCATATCGGAAGATCGTATCGAAGCGATGGCACAACGAACTCGTGACGGCGGTGCTGAAATCGTCAACCTCCTCAAAACGAGTGGCTACTATGCCGCTGGTGCCTCGTTGGCACAGATGGCAGAAGCTATTATTTTCGATAAGAAACGTCTGCTGCCCTGCTCTGCACATCTCACCGGGCAATACGGTATTGATGACCTCTATATCGGTGTTCCCATTAAACTCGGTGGAAACGGTGTAGAGGAGATTATCGAGATCGAATTAACCGATGACGAACTCGGCTCCTTACAACATTCCGCAGCGACCTATCAAGAAGGCATCGAATTGTTAGGGTACTAAGGAATTTTTCCATAACCTCAATGCCCGACTGGGTACTTCGTGCGGCGTGTTAGATCGCTCGAACACAATTAAGAGGCGGGCTTAGTGCCCGCCTAACCTTCAGCATCTCAAAGCGTATCAATGCCAAGCTACATCACAACAGCAAAGTATTTGAACGGCATCCACTGTCTCAAACGGCTCTGGTATGAAGACAAACATCCTGAAAAAGCATCGCCTATCTCCTTGTACCAACAGAAACTCTTTGATCAACGCAAAGCGGTAAAAACCCTTGCCTACTCCCAATTTCCAGAAGGTGTGTACATTGATGCCGAAAACCCTGATGTTGCCATCCGACAAACCAAATCCGCAATGCGTCGTGGCGAATCATGTCTCTTCAACGCTGCCTTCCATTCAAATGGTGCTTTCGTTCGATGCGATAGCCTCCAAAAAGACGAAAAAGGGTGGCAAATCATTGAGATTAGAGTAGCGAAGAGAATCAAAAAGGAATATCTCCTTAACTTGGCTTTACAAAATCACGTATTGGATAAATGTGATGTACCGATCTCTGCGACGCAATTAATGCTCCTAAACGAAGCGTGCGTTTATCCAGATTTGTCCAATCTGTTTGTTTTTGAAGATGTGACGGACAAGGTTAATTTGTTAAAACAGGGAGTTCCCGACCACCTACGGACTTTCAAGACAATACTCGACAGAGAGGTCGAACCGAACGTTCTGATTGGGAAAAATCTATGCAACCGACCCCATAGATGCCCTTTCAAGACATCCTGTTGGGCGTTTGCCCCTAAAAATTCAGTTTTCACCATCCCGAAAATCAAAGATCCTGAAGCGACTTTATTGGCAGAAAATGGCATCTTTCATCTCTCCGACCTCCCATCCGATTACCCACTAACCCCCGCGCAAAGCACTTATGTCAATAGCGTTCTCGAAAATAAACCGACAACCGACTCAGCAGCAATCCGACAAGAATTAGCACACTTGCAATATCCGATCCATTTTCTCGATTTTGAGACCGATAGACCCGCGATCCCAAGGTTCGACGGTTTCAAGGCATACGCAGAATTTCCGTTTCAGTACAGTTGCCACGTTCTTCAATCCGATGGTGTGGTTACGCATCACGAATACTTGCATACCGATATAACCGATCCATGTTCACCGCTCTTGAAATCTCTGCTGTCGCACATTTCTGACCGCGGTTCCATAGTTGTTTACAATCTGTCTCTTGAACGTCGGATACTCAGAGGTCTGGCTGAATCTTTTCCCGAATATGCTTCGGCACTTCAATCAATCATTAAAAGACTCTGGGATCAGTTGACAGTCCTCAGAAAACACTATGAGCATCCTGATTTTTGCGGCTCTAAATCTCTCAAGACGGTCCTTCCTGTGTTAGTGCCTTCACTTTCCTATAAGACTTTAGACATTCAAGAAGGCGGGGACGCGCCAGCGGTTTGGAATATGATGCTCAGCACCAACAATGAAACTGAAAGGCAAGAGTGGGATCGATGTTTGAGAGCCTACTGCAAACTTGATACGCTCGCGATGGTCGAAATCCATAAGGTGTTGGAAGAAAAAAGCACCTACCCCGCATAACGTGATAGGTGCTATGGATCAAAATTCGCAACAAGTCAGACGAAACAACGGAACTCGTTACTTCTGATCTTTCTTCTCGTCCTCGTCGACGACTTCATATTCAGCATCAACGACATCGTTATCGGGGGATTCAGC
>JAPOOP010000016.1 GCA_026713385.1 Candidatus Poribacteria bacterium
CTTCGATAAATCGCTTGAACGCTTAACGGTGCATAAGGCGATATGGCCGATTATCAAAGAGTTAACGGACAACCAGCCACGGTTTGCCAGAGGTTCCTTGAAGCATGATAGGCACGATTTGTGGGAACCGGGAGAGCGGGCAAAAGTGAATCCGGGTGGACTGCACTGCGCTCGTGATGATTACGGGTGGTATAGCACGCGTTACGAGGCTGATAACGGGCGTATCTACTGCGATAACTTCGTCTGTTTTCCCTATTTTACGGATGTCTATCCGGGGGATGGTGGCCTCATCGTAATCCCAGGTTCGCATAAGAGTGAGTTTGATCGACCAAAAGAACTGCTGACACTTAACGAAGAAGATGGTATTGACCCAATTGATGATCCCGTATTCGTCAATATTACACCGAAAGCAGGCGACATCGTAATTATTTCGGAGTTGCTAACGCACGGTGTGTTGCGCTGGAAACCGAAAGATAGAGATCGCCGGTTTCTCGTTTTACGGTATTTCCCACAGTACACCGGTAAACATAATTTCCCGGAACCTATTCTGGGCAGATTATCCCCAGAGACGTTGGAATTGGTAGAATCCGCGGGATATGGACACATCAAGGAGGTTGTGAAGCAGGATGAGGTTACGCTGACGGTTTAAGGGTAATCAGGTGCACTTACAAAGTGCCAAATCAACACCTAACAGCACATAGTATTTGTTCAGATTGCTAACACTGTGGTAGCCAACAACCACCTTGATATTTCCCCAAAAACATGTTACCTTAATAGATTATACAGGAGATTCGGCTACAGTAGAAACAACCAATATACAAATAGGAGAAAGATGCGATGAAGAAAGAACAAATTGTTGCCCAAGATCCCGGCGTGATGCATGGCACCTTAGTTTTCGCTGGTACTCGCGTACCAGTTGAAAGCCTGATTCAACACCTTGTTGCAGGTGACTCGCTTGATATATTCCTTGACGATTTCCCGACAGTTTCACGTGAGCAGGCAGTGGCTTATTTGCAGATGACTCTGGAGTTCGCTGATGCGCGTGTTGCTTGATGAGCATCTACCCCACAGACTGAGACACCTTTTCGCCACTCCAATTGAAGTTGTCACAGTTGGATATAAGGGGTGGAAGGGTCTAAAAAATGGAGAACTTTTGCGAAAAGTTTCGGTTGAGTTCGATGTCTTTATCACAATGGATAAAGGGTTTTTGTATCAGCAAAACTTGGAGAAAATTCAAATAGGCATTGTGTTGTTAATTGCTGAGAGTAATCGCTACGCGCATCTCGCGCCGCTGATCTCTCAAGTGAATGTCGTGTTGAGAACTCTTAAGAAGGGACAGGTTGTAAGCGTGAGTATAGAACAAACCGCCACAAGGAAAAATTAGGACAGTATGAACCGAATTACTTTCAATCCAAACCAATGCGGGGGGCGACCCTGCATACGGGGTATGCGGATCCGAGTGACAGATGTCTTGGACTTGCTCGCCAGTGGTCTTTCTTTTGAAGAGATACTTGACGAAATGCCAGACCTTGAAGTTGAAGATATTGTCGCTTGCTTGCAGTTTGCCACACGTAGAATTGACCACCCCGTGATTACTGCATGAAATTTTGGATAGAGGCACAACTTTCCCCAGCACTTGCCCCGTGGATAAGCGAAACTTTTGCAGTTGAAGCGTTTTCAGTCCGATGGTTTGGGCTTCAACATACGAGTGATGAGGAAATCTTCATCGCCGCGCGTAAAGCAAAAGCGGTTGTGATAACCAAAGACCGGGATTTTGTTCAATTATTGGAAAGGTTTGGTCCCCCGCCAAAACTCATTTGGGTGACCTGTGGTAACACATCAAATGTGCAAATGCGTAAAATATTGCGCCAGTCCTTCCCAAAAGCTCTTTCAATTTTACAAGCAGATGAACCCTTAGTAGAAATCACTGACATCTCGTAGATTAAGTTCTCTGTCGCCAATCAATGTTATTCATTTTCCAGTTAAGACCTGCAATCTGTGAAAAATTTAACATTTTCTTGCTTTTTATATCAATATACGTTATAATTTAATTAACAATAAGTAATCTTACGTATTCAAGTGAATTTCCGACCTCTCTTCAATTAACTGGAGATGGTTCATAAATAAAGGAGAAAACGATAATGCTTAACAGGCTAAAAAACTCTAATTGGTCAAGATATGTTATAACGCTAATAATTGGCGGATTACTCGTCGCGCTCGGTTATCTTATCGGTGATTCTGCGCCAAATGTAGAAGCACAGGATGGTATAACCAGGGTTGATAGTATTATTGCATGTAAGGGAATTGTAGTGTCTGATGGAAATCCTGAACATGGCGCAATATTGCTGTCATTTCTTGATGGAGATCCCGTATTGATACTTACTGATCATGGTGACCCCAGCAAATCAAATATTGAGATTAATCTCAGTTTTAAGAATAAAGCGGCCACTTTAAATTTGGCAAACCGCTATAACGATGGCTCTTATATAGGGTTAGTTGCAGGTAGAGGCGAAACTGCTGGAGTACTCGTGACGACAGAAAAACGAATTAATGACGCGTTTAACCTATTGGTTGGTGCTAAAGGTTCAGGGATAATGCTTGAGGGTGATACGATTCAAGCAAGGAACCGCGGAAAATAAAGGGGAAATCATGATTAAACGATGTTTGATAATCTTCGCAGCACTCTCGCTTTTCGGTTGTGCCTATAAGAACAATAGAGAGATAATGAATTCGTGGATGGGATCTCATATTTCAGCCGTTATCCGAAGTTGGGGACCGCCTACACAGATAACTGCTGATGGTGCTGGTGGTCGTATCTACATTTGGCTACCACGCCCTATAACGCCACCGCCCGCCACGACTCAAAAACGCGGTGTCGTTCGTTGGAATGCATTGCTTAATCAATATGAGTATGTTGAGGAAACCTCCCCCACACAAACGCTAAACGAAACCCTTCAGAAGATTGCGATTGATATTCATAATAGCAGTTACAAGATGTTCTACGTGCGTCCTAATGGTATTATCTACCATTGGCGTGCGCGATAAGAATAAACATGTGGTGAAGACAGCAACTCGAAATAGGAATTAATATGGATCAAAGATTGAAAAAATGGGAAAAATGGCTTGAAGCTATCCGTTATGAAGTGATGGATCTCGTCCGTAGTAAACACATCTTCTGGAAATTGGGGGATATAGTTAAAAATAACCCAAAGATCCAGAAGCCGAATTCATTTTATAAGTTTGCTGGAGACACCTATTTTGCTTATGGTGTAATGGGCATTCGCAGACAAATCAAGCCCCACAGAAATAGTATCTCATTTGCTGGTTTATTGCATGAAATAGTAAAAACGCCTTACATACTTTCGCGAGAACGCTTTGTAGCCTTATACGAAAGAAATTCACACTATGAGGCAAATCACGATTTTGGGCAATTCGCGAGAGAAGACGCGGAGTATATCGACCCCAACAAGGTTAGACGGGATTTGGACAAACTAAAGAAACTTGGACGTGCAGTAGAGGTCTTTGCTGACAAACGGATTGCTCACTATGACAAGCAATTAGTGGAAAATGTTCCATCTTTCGGTGAGTTAGATGACTGTATAAATTTTCTTGCTGAACTTACAGAGAAATATTGGCTTCTCTTTAAGGCGGAAACCTTAGTAGATTTATTGGTAATGCCGATAGTAGATAATTGGGAGGAAATCTTTCGCCAACCCTGGATACCGCCTGATACATCAGATAAATCTATAGATCCAGATCCATTGGGCATGTATTGAGAAAGCTGGAGAAAGGCGCGCTTCCAAAACACGCCTACCAGAGAATTAGAAGGGGTACGGTTACAAATTGCCCGTGTGAGTGCTGCTTCCACTCGCGGACGGTTTAGATCGGGGGCGTTCGCGGTGAGTTGCTCTTGGGCACACTCAAGTGCCTGTTCAGCACGCTCCACATCGATTTCCGATGCCCATTCCGCTGTTTGAACCAACACAGGGACATCGGTGCGAAATGTTTGAACGATTATCGGTTTTTGTTACTTGAAGCATCTGATATTTCAGCCGAAGTCACCTTCGCCGGTATCGGTTCACATGAATGTCGAGTCAGGTATTCAAGAACCTCATCCTGCATTTTCAAGATCTCGGTGCAATATCCAGTTGAGATGAGCGAAAATTCTTCAGGCGTTGCCTTAACCCGCAGTTGTAAGAGCAAGTTTTGAAAGTATGCTATGCGTTGCTGGCTCGCTTTAAGCTCTTGGTCATTGCGAATCATTATTTCTCAAGAAGTATCAGAATGATGCTTACAAATTACTTGCGACTTTGATCCGGTTTTGTGCTCGGGCGAGTGCTGCCTCTGCTCGCGGGCGGTTCAGGTCGGGTGCGTTCGCGGTGAGTTGCTCTTGGGCACGGTCAAGCGCCTGTTCAGCACGCTCTACATCGATTTCTGATGCCCACTCCGCCGTTTCAACTAAGACGGTGACACCTGTCCGGAGCACCTCAAAGACACCGCCGCTGGTTGCCATTAACTGCGGTGTCTCCGATTCACGGATGCGGATCTCACCGACCTCTAAAGCAGTCAAGAACGGAATGTGTCCGGCGAGAATTTGAAAGTTGCCTTCAACTCCCGGTGCGCTAACGCTCGTCACA
>JAPOOP010000013.1 GCA_026713385.1 Candidatus Poribacteria bacterium
CCAAGTAAAGGTCGCAAGTCATCCACAACGATGAACAACACGTTGTACTGTCCTTGAGCGTCAGCATTCCACTTCGGTAATAGTCCACTCGTGAAGGCAGCGGCACCAGCTTTCAAACTGGTTGAGAGGAAGTCACGTCGGGTAAAAGGCTGTGTTGTTGGAGAATGTCTTCCTGTTTGTCTAACTGGGTCTTTGGGCATTGTATGAATGAGTCCGATCTTTAATAATAGGCAAGAGCATGCATCTCGCCATACGTAATTCAAAATTCATCTAAGTATTATATCCCATTTCTTTCATGGTATCATGGAAAAGTGGCGCGATTTTCGGATGAATATCAAAAGATTCTTTAGCAGGGACTGGATGCAAGGTCTGTCGAGCATACTCACGGAATGTTGCATCGGTTGTAAGTTCACAGAACTCACATAAAGCTGAGAGGGTTTCATCAGGTTGTAATGTCAGATCCTCAAAACGAATGAGGTGGATATAGTCCGGTGAAGTTTGCATTAAATGCAGTCCCTCCCGCATAGTAACTACCCATTCCACAGCCGCTCTATCGAGATGTCGATCAATATGTTTAACTTCATCAGCAGATTGCGAAAAAACAGGGTCCGTTTTAACGAGTTGCTCAACTAAGCACCTCCACTTTCGGTCATCTACGCCCCACCAGTCGTGTTTCTCGCTGTTGACCTGAACACCAAGTCGTTTCGACCATGTTGCAATTGAATGGCACGTATCCCACCCATTGCGGGCAAGGAAGATGAAACGAGCATCAGGAAACAGCGCTCGAACGAAATCTACCCGAAAGATGAGTTCCGGATACTTATCAACAAGACGTTTTGAGCGCGTTGCTGCCAAATAGGCACCGAATAGCTGGGAAGCGCGCTGACACATTTCGTTTGTTGCATCTTCGGCAGTGAGTCGATATTTTGCATCAGCTTGACTGTAGTTACCGATAATGTCTTCATGCGGATGGATGAGATGCCACATAGCCTTTGGTTCGTTAAGGTAACCGATTTCCCTGTGCATAGACAGCACAATACCGAGTATCGTGGTCCCACTGCGCCCGGTCCCCAAGATGAAGATAGGCTTTTCAACAGGTTTGTATCTGTTATTGTTCAAAGCAAACATTTTTAAAAGAGAAAAAACGAGCGGATTTATCCAGCGACCTTTTGTGGTTACGGGACGACCTTCAAAGAGAACATAACTCATGAGACGGGTCAACGCTTTTATTGGACGCGTTTTAATATAATCGGAATTAATTTGTGCAATCATATTTTTTTTTATTCCTTGCGGTTCGGTGAGGTGGGTTTGGTAAATAAAGTCCCTTTACGTATATCTGAAGAAACGCACTTCAAAGTTCAAACGTCCGTTGTTTCTCCGCAAGGTAAATTAAAAATCCGTCTTTTTAGCGTTTGACGGATGCTCTTTATCCGGTCAAGATTAAAAAGGAATGCTCCGGCTAACTTCACAGGGAACGTCAATAGGTGCAATGCCAAACTTGCGATATTCGGACGGACCGATACAGGAGTATAGTTATGTATTTTCATAAAGGCTGCGCTTATCGTTTGGTTAAGGTAAATCTCAGCGGAATTGAGTTCTCCGCCAGTTGTGTCGCTGTGCCAACTGTGCGCTCGGTGTGGATTTATGCCGAGTTGCTCGGGCTGGTCGTCTGCCACAGAAGAGCCAACTTGTGGAACTTGGAGCATTGCATGCGTGTAGGTGATACCGATAAAATCACAGAGATATTTGACAGTCGCTTCAGGGTGCGCGAGGAGCTCCTCAAAATAGATAGAGGTAACTCGTTCGTGTTGTAGAAACTGCTCAGCAGCGGTGACTGCGGTTCGCCAGATATAACTGATAGTTATCGGATGATAGTTCACCCAATCGCGGAACGTTTCTTTGATTGGCATATCGCTTCCACCGAGAAACCGGCGTTTCCACTTCCTTTTTTGGGATAATAGCACATCGCGTGGGTCACGGATCATATTGATAATCCGAGCTTTCGGGTAAAGCTGAAGGATATCGGGAATATAAAAGACATTACGCGGTGTTTGGTCGCAAGGGATAGCACCACCATTCTCAGCAGCAACATGGTGGAGAAAGGCTTCAAAAAGCGCGGCTTGCGTTTCAGGGTAAGTGGTTAGACTCTCAAGAAACGCCTGCCCCTCGTTTAAGAAACGGCGTGGGTTTCCATGCGTGCGGTACCCTTCTCGTTGAATACAATGTAGCTGAGACGCGAGTTCTTCTATCTCCTCCTTAGGCGATTTCGATGAAAACGGTGGGGCACACAGTTGGCCAAAGAAGTGAAGTTCGCCAAAGGTATAAACACTCGGGTGTTTTCCCAAGATTCGCCCCATCATTGTTGTACCACTGCGACTATTCCCTACAACAAATACCATCTTTTAATTATTCCTTGCGGTTCGGTCAGGTGGATTGGAACTTGGAAGTCTTTCTCCGTATATCCGCCTGCGCCGTTGTTGCAGGCTACGTTTTTTACTTATACCTTGAGGAAACCTTTATGAGGTAAATCGGGGTTACAA
>JAPOOP010000012.1 GCA_026713385.1 Candidatus Poribacteria bacterium
CAGTTTGCGTATTGGCGTGCGAGAAGGAAACTGAAAAAGAGGAAGATGTAAAATAGGAATTATGCTATAATCATTGATAATAAATTGCTCCATTAAAAATCCTAAGTCCAGTCCCTTTATGGCAAACGCAACACAAAAAAATCAAAATTCCCATCCCGGCGTAACGTTCCGTGCCATTATACTCGGTTTGCTCCTGATTCCAGTGAATACCTACTTCATCATGGCAAACCACCTGAAATTCTGGAGCACCTTACCCACCACGATGTCCCTCATCTATAACGTGATTATCACGTTGATGGTGCTCATCCCTTTCAACCTTTTACTGAATCGGTTTCTGCCTCGGTTCGCTCTGAGACAGGGAGAACTTTTAACAGTATTCGTGATGTTATCGCTCTCCTCAGCGATAGCAGGGCACGATATGATGCAAACGGTCATTCCAACAATATCCGACGGTTACTGGTTCGCAACCCCTGAAAATGAGTGGAAACAACTATTCTGGAGGTATCTCCCGCCGTGGCTGACATCTAACGACGAGGCAAGCCTGCAGGCATTCTATGACGGAGAAAGCACTATTTACAGGATGGTGCATCTACGGGGATGGCTGCGTCCGATTTTCTGGTGGACTATTTTCCTGACTGTCCTCATCTGGGTGATGATCTGCTTGGACATTTTTCTCCGAAAACAGTGGATCGAGCATGAACGCTTGACATACCCGATCGTGCAATTGCCGTTGGAAATGACAAGGCTCGACGGACGACTTTTCCGATCACCAATGATGTGGCTTGGGTTTTCGATTGCAGGCGGTATCAACCTCATCAACGGTCTTCATGTGCTTTTTCCTGAGATACCTGAAGTCCCGGTACGGCATGCTGAAATCGGTCAATACTTCACACAGAAACCGTGGAATTCGATAGGGTGGACACCGGTTTATGTCCGCTCGTTCGCCGTTGGACTCGCTTACCTAATGCCACTGGAAATGTCATTTTCAATTTGGTTTTTTTACTGGTTTTGGAAATCACAGCGGATACTGGGTAGCGCGCTGGGTCTTGACGTTATGCCGGGGTTTCCCTACGATTGGCAACAAGTTATGGGGGGTTACCTCGTGCTTGCTTGCCTCGCACTTTGGGGCGGACGACGCTACTTTCTCAGAATTCTCAAGTATATCTTTCGATGGCGTAAGTCGCCAGGCGATATCGACGACAGTAGAGAACCGATCCGCTACCGCTGGGCGACAATTGGGTTGGTCTGCGGCTTGTTTTTCTTATTCACTTTTTCACGACAAGGTGGGATGGAACTCTGGACAATCGGGCTCTACTTTTTAATTTACTACCTCTTAGCGATGAGTCTGACGCGTATCCGCGCCGAAGTCGGACCGCCGACGATACGGACTTATGCAACGCCTCACGACATCCTCACGGATATTTTCGGCACACGATTGATTTCGCACGGCAGTTTAACAATGATGCGCCTTTATCTAACCTTCAATCGTGGCTCACGCGCGCATCCAATGCCGCATACACTTGAAGGCTTCAAGCTCGCCGAGGAAACAGGCATGCGCTCCGGTAGACTCATTGTGGCGATGATGTTTGCAACGGTAATAGGCATTCTCGCATCGTTTTGGGCATACTTTGTCGTCGGATACAAAATCGGTGTTGTCAGCGATCTTGGCACAGGGGGCTACAATCTACTACAAAGTTGGATTTACCACCCAGTTGACACCGACATTCCTGCCGTGATTTTTATAGGCATCGGTGCGCTCTTCACTGGTTTCTTTTGGTGGCTACGAACGCTGTTTCCGTTCTGGCCCCTCCACCCTGCCGGTTATATGGTCGCTGGTGAAAAATCAACGATCGGTCGCCTATGGTTTTCTATACTCATCAGTTGGGGAGTCAAAACAATTTTGCTGAAATTAGGTGGGATTCGCCTTTATCGCAAAGCGTATCCACTCTTTTTAGGACTCATACTCGGCGAATTCATGGTAGGTGGTGTATGGGTCCTGATTCGACTTCTTACAGGAATGCCGATGTATTCATTTTATAGATGAAAGTTTTTAATGTATCGCTTTAAGGAATAATTGAAAATAGGTTTAACGGAGCCGTAGCCTGCAACAACGGAGCAGGGTTTTTGCTTGGGTATTTCCTCTAGGTCTACGGAATGGCACGTGAAACCTCTAACTCCCTTTACCAAACCGCAAGGAAAAATTAAAAAATGAAGCTTGTTGTTCTTTCCTATAGTCACCATGGACGCAGTATGGCACGCACGGCGCATGGACTCGGACACGAGATTGTAGGTGTCATGGATGCCGAAGCGGGACCTCGACAACAGTTGTCAGACGATTTTCAATGTCCCGGATATGAGACAGCAGCCGCATGTCTTGACGCAAGCAAACCCGATGCGGCTCTTGTCGCCGGAAAACACATTGAGATGCCAGACCATGTGCAGACATGCGTAGACCGGCGTATCCCCTACCTCTTGGACAAACCGTTCGCGGATTGTGCGGATCGGTTGCGTCCAGCCGCTGAAGCATCTGAAAAGCACGGCGTTTTCAGCGCGCTTACACTACCCAATCGTGCTAGCCGAATTGTGAGCGTCGTCAAAGAGATGGTCGCTGATGGTAGTCTGGGGGATCTCGTCCTATACAGCAGCAGGTTGAACAATGGACCCCCATCCCGTTACGATCCGACCCCTTCGGCTTGGCATAGCGATCCGAGTATATCCGGTGGCGGTTGTTGGGCAGTTGAAGCGGCACACGGTATAGATACATTCCTTCAATTTGTCGACGATCGGGAAATTAGTGTTGTTGGTGCAGTCATGTCCAATTCCATGCACAGCCGTGGTATAGAGGACAGCGGTGTCGGTGTCCTACGAACAGAAGACGGTATCACGGGCATAATTGAATCAGGTTATAACTATCCATCGGGGACGCGCGGTGGCGATCATTTCTTTAGATTCATTGGAACGAAGGCATCTGTATTTGAACAGTACGGTCGTAACGGCGAACCTTTGATTGAAGTGCACACAACCGAAGGCGTAGAATTCAGTGAAGATATCTCACATGGTGCCAGGATTCAAGGCGTGATGGGTGCTGCATTTGATGCTATTCGCGATGGTGGCACTTTCGAGCCGACAGTTGTAGACGCTGTGCGTATCCTTGAAATCCAAGATGCCGTATACGCGCACGCTCGACAAGGTGTGATAACCCACGGTCCGCATCCGATGGGTTAATACCCTTCCGGATGTGTGGTAGGATCCTGTCACTGAATAAATACTAAGGGTTACACGGGACTCCTTGCTTCAAGGAAACGGAATGTCCAAACTTTTACAGATTTTTCTCGCTAAGAACCTATTCAATTCCCGGTGCCTTGGCACAGGCGTGACCTTCCGGGTTTGGCGATTAACATAGATGGTATGGTTACCACCTTCGCGAAAGAATTCACAACCATTCTTTTCAAGATGGCGAACGAAATCGCGTCTTTTCATAAACGCACAGAAATAGGCTCCCGAATGACATCTTGTAACTCCGCGATGTCTTCTTCCGCAAGGGCGCGATTCGCCTCAAGTGTCAGTTCGATAGCCTCTCGGAGATTTGCCCTCGTTTCTTCAAGCGTTTTACCTTGTGTATTCGCACCAGGCAATTCTTCGACAAATCCGATGTAACCCTCTGGGACCTTTTTGAAAACTGCGTTAAATTTCATCTCCGTAGTCTCCTTTCGTATCACTATATCATGGCTAATACTACACTGATATTATACTTGGTAGTTAGATTAAAACGCAAATTTTTCAGCATTTCTGTTGACAAGGATGCATAAATAACGTATATTTTTTGCACACGCGCCGGGATCGTTGTTCACGGTTAGCAACAAAGGAGATTAAATATGCCGAATCTAAATATGTCACAATCTATCATATCTGCTATTGCTGCAGGTTTCGCGTTAGCACCTGCGTTGATTGGGAATGCTGACAATCACAATACCATCTTTGCCCCAGATGCCGAACTTAAAGAACTCTTCAATGGCGCGCATTTCACGGAAGGCGTTTCCGTCGCGCCGGACGGAACGGTCTATTTCAGCGACATTACTTTCACCGATCAGACGGATAGGCAAGCTGGAAATATCTGGAAACACAGTCCAGAGACAGGAGAAACAATCGTTTTCAGGTCCCCCAGTGGGATGTCTAATGGTACGAAGTTCGATGCCCAGGGTCGCTTGGTTGTCGCAGAAGGCGCGGATTTTGGGGGGCGCAGGATTACTCGGACAGACCTAACGACGGGTAAGAGCGAAATAATTGCCGGTCTCTATAACGGGAGCCCCTTTAATTCACCCAACGATCTGTCGATTGATGAACAGGGACGCGTCTATTTTACGGATCCTCGGTACGCTGGGCATGAGCCTGTTGAGCAACCCATCTTTGGGGTCTATCGGATTGATCCAGATGGCTCTATTCATCTCGTCGTTACGGATGCTGGCAAACCCAATGGTGTAGCGGTGTCCCCAGACCAGCAAACCCTTTACGTTATCAGTCACGACAACGGCGCGATGGATAGTTTTCCTGATGATGTGCCGCTGACTAACGGACGTATGGCACTACTTGCTTATGATCTCTCACCGGAAGGCACAGCGACTTTCCGAAAAGTGCTGGTTGACTATGCCCCACAAGACGGTCCGGATGGTATGGTGGTTGATGCTGAAGGAAATCTCTTCGTGGCAGTGCGTGATGAGACCCGACCGGGAGTCCGCGTGTACACACCTGAAGGAGAGGAACTGGCGTACGTCAAGACCCCTGATAAACCGACTAACGTGGCATTTGGACGTGGCAAAACAAGTAAGACGCTTTACATAACCGCAGAAAATTGTCTCTACAGCATCCAAACGACGAAAGAGGGGTATCACCTGCCACAGAAGTAGCGTTGCTATTCTGATTAAACATCCGGATGGAGATTGTGCCACGGTGTGGCATTCTCGTAAGCATGCCCGACCTGACACAACAACGGCTCTGACAAGTGTTTTCCAACAAACTGAATACTCAACGGTAACCCTTCGCTATTCATGCCACACGGCACAGATAGCGTCGGTGCGCCGTTGTAGTCATACGGCACAGTGAACCGTTGGAATTTTGTATCCCGGGCTTCGTACCCTCCGTATAAACCTTCTGGCGTGACGGCATGCGCTGGTGCAGACATCGATGGACACACCAGCACATCGATCCCTTCAAAGACCCTTCTGAGATGTCCTGTGCACGCGGCTCTCAAATTGTTCGCTTTCGCATATCCCGCGCCTGTCACTTTCGCGCCCATATCGAGCCATCCTCGGAACCAAGGACCGTAATCGTTCCGTCGGGACGGATAGGTGGCGGCGTGTGCCAACACTGCCTCTGTTGAACACAGCGTGGGCCATGCGGAAACGTATTCATCCACATCCGGCAGTTGTACTTCAACAATTGCAGCACCTTGGCCTGCCAAGACTTCCACACCAGCACGAACCGCTTCGGCGAGTTCAGTGTCAATATCGTTCATGGCATAGTTCTCGTCAAACCCGATGCGAATTCCTTGGAGGTCCTGCCCAATTCCCTCAAGCATATTCGGGACAGGATTCGGCAGAGAGGTCGGATCATTCGGATCAAACCCCGCAATCGCCTCAAGTATAATCCCCGCATCAGCCACACTTCGCGTCATTGGGCCGACATGGTCCATCGACTCGGCAAGCGCGAGTACACCGTAGCGACTGACTCTCCCCCACGTAGGTTTTATTCCCACAACACCACACGCCGCTGAAGGGAAACGGATGGAACCGCCTGTGTCGCTGCCGAGTGAGCCGAAACATAATCCTGCCGCTGTCGCGACCCCAGAACCGCTCGAGGATGATCCTGTCCATCGGTCTGGATTCCACGGGTTTTTGGGAATATCAAATTCAGGGTTGTAGCCGCCCATCGCGCCCTCGGTCAGGTTGAGTTTGCCAAGCAGCACCGCACCCGC
>JAPOOP010000010.1 GCA_026713385.1 Candidatus Poribacteria bacterium
ACCTGCACGCCGACGCGGGCATCTATTATCACTGGAAAATATCCGAGCCAACACGGTGCCTGGTCCCTCGGCACAAAACTTTCTGAAGATGAGCATACCGTTGGTGAAGACTTTACGGATGCGGGGTATCGGACTGCCCTCGTCGGAAAAGCGCATTTTCAACCCTTGCACGGAACAGAGGAATTTCCATCTTTGGAATCTTATCCGATTCTCCAAGATTTGGACTTTTGGCGTAGCTTCAACGAACCGTTTTACGGGTTTGAACACGTTGAACTCGCACGCAATCACGCCGATGAAGCGCACGTCGGACAACACTATGCCATCTGGATGGAAGAGAACGGCTGCACAAATTGGCGCGACTATTTCGCACAGCCGACAGGGAACGCTCGCGGTCAATATCGTAAATGGCACATTCCTGAAGAATACCATTACGATACATGGATTGCGGAACGTACCAATGCACTCATGGAAAATTATCAGCAGAACGGCGAAAACTTTTTTCTCTGGGCAAGTTTCTTCGATCCGCATCCGAAATATCTTGTTCCAGAGCCGTGGGATACGATGTACGACCCAAATGCGCTGACAGTGCCTTCTGTAACCGAGGGAGAACATGATAACAATCCGCTGCACTTTCAACTAACGCAACAAAAAAAGCCGGACTTCTCTGCTTGGCGCGAGAGTGGAAAGGGTGTACACGGCTTCAACTCGCATTTACGCGATCGGGATGAACTCGCCAAAGACATCGCTGTCTACTACGGTATGGTGAGTTTGATGGACAAGTATATCGGGAAAATCTTGGCGAAACTTGACGAATTAGGGCTGGCAGAGAACACGTTAGTCGTTTTCACATCCGACCACGGACATTTTTACGGACAACACGGTCTCGTCGCAAAGGGGGCATTCCACTACGAGGATGTCATTCGAGTGCCGTTCATCGCGCGGTATCCGGGGGTTGTACCAGCGGGGAAACAATCGGAAGCGTTGCAGACGCTCGTAGATTTAGCACCCTCGTTCTTGAGTGCTGCCAATATTGACGTTCCGCTACCAATGACGGGTGTAAATCAGATGCCGGTCTGGTCGGGAGAAACAGAACAGGCACGCGATCACATCATCGTTGAAAATCACCATGAACCGACAACAGTGCACGTTAAAACCTATGTTGACGATCGCTATAAACTGACTGTCTACTACAACCGAGACTACGGCGAGTTATTCGATTTGCAAGAGGATCCGGGAGAGGTCACGAACCTGTGGGATTCTGCCGAACACGCACCGTTAAAAGCGGATATGGTGATGAAGTTATTGTTCGCGGAGATGGGGAAAGAACCGTTGTGGATGCCGCGAACTTCGGGGGCATAAACGGGGTATCCCCACATCAAACACCACTCATCATCACCAAAAAGGAGGAAGCAATGCGATCTAAAAAATTGAGAGACTTTCTATGCCTCTTCCATATCCTTCTGTGTGCTATGGTCTTTAATCAACAGAGTTTTGCCGGCACATGGGCAGATGCCTTTGAAGATGACAACACGCATGGATGGGAAATCATTAATAATATTAACAACAGCGCGAAATGGTGGATTGATAGAGGTGAGGCAGTGTGTGAGACGTTTGCTTCCAATACCCCCAGTACATTGGCAACAGGTGAGGTCGCTTGGAGAAATTATTCGTTTTCATGCAAAGCCAAATTAGATAAAGTCAAAGACGAACCAGCTACCTTCGGAATTATACTTCATCATCGGTGGGAAGAATTCTCTTTCTATGCCTTCCGAATTTTGTACCCGTGGAAGATCGTCCATATTACAAAGTATAACCCAGGCAAAGCATCAATACTCGGTGAGTTCGACTTCGCAGCAGAACTTGATACATGGTATACCCTCACCGCCTCTATTGACAGTAGGGGAAAAATTAAATTTAAAATTGACGATGTG
>JAPOOP010000092.1 GCA_026713385.1 Candidatus Poribacteria bacterium
CCGAACCCTGCCATCCGATTCAACCGGCAATGGATTCGCCACCAACCGCTGCGACAATTCCGATCCCGCCGCTGGGTATTCTAATAGGTTGAAATCAGGGTTCGTTGCAAAGACGTGGAGTGCCGCTGCAAGACTCAGATGACTTTTAAACGTGTGATTGACGTACTGGATACCGTGTTGTTCCGCGAGTTGGCGAACCTGAAAAGAAGGCATAATCCCACCGATGCGTCCCGCGTCAATCTGCACGAACTGGATGCCGCCGTGTACGATGATATCTTCTGCCATCCGGTAGGTATTCGATCCTTCACCTGCAGCGATCCGAACAGGCGGATTCTGACGAGTGAGCGCACCGTAGGCATCGACTGCATCCGGAGCGAGCGGTTCCTCCAGCCATGTCGGTGAAAATTGCGCAAATGCCTCAGCACGCTCGTAAACCGTTTTGTGATCACTTCCCCAGACAACGCCAGCATCAATCATAATCTGTGCTTCTGTTCCGATACCTTCACGCGCCGCACGCACGAGTGCGATGTCGCTTGCCTCACCGAATTTTCCCATCGGACCCCAACCGAACTTCGCAGCATTATAGCCTTGTTCGCGTAACCTTGTTGCTATGCGGTAAGTCTCTTCGGGAGTATCGCCAAAAAGGACAGACGCATACGGCAGTTTGGGGTGTGCTGTGTCAGATGTTCCTGACCTCTCGGCGAGGAGGCGGTAAACGGGTTGATTTAACTGCTGACCAATAACGTCCCACAACGCGATTTCGGCACCACTATAAGCATGCTGTATCTGTTGAATATCCAGTCCGTTCCGGAGTGTCTTTTCACTCAGTCGGAGCACATCATCGGGACCATCAAGCGTTTCGCCAACGAGTGAAGCGCGAATGTTGATGATATTTCCGTGCGACATCGGACAGCAATAAACGGCGAGGCTTACTAACGGCGAGGCATCGCATTCACCCCATCCTTCAAGTCCTGTATCTGTTTGAATCCGCACCAAAAGTGTGTCTTGTGTGCCATCTGCCGCGGTTGTGATGTCTGGCATTCGGAAATAAAAGGGATCGACATCGGTAATTTTCATTTTCTACTGTCCACTATCTTCTGTAGTACCAATCGGGTGAATGGGTGCAGAATCGTCCTGTTCTGTTCGTGGTGTAGGTAGCGCACGCATCACTGAAACCAGAAACCAACCGAGTAATCCGACTCCGGCACCAATACACATCGCGATACCTGCGCCTCTTGGCGTGGCGATCTGGTCCATTGTCTCTCGGTTAAGTTCGCATGAGAGGTTCTTAATATTTCTGACGGCGATTGTTCGTTTCTCGCCTTCTTGTACGTACTCAATAGTCGGTGGTGTGTTACCCTCTATTGTAAGATCCGTACTCCCAGTGGGTGTGCTAATCTCCATCACGTTTTCCCCTGGGTCGCCTATCCAACGGGCTTTCACACCCTTGATTCCGTCTGCATCACGGACCCTTTCAACACGCGTCCGATACAGCAGGCTCCCTAAAAGCGTGATGGCAATGTCTTTGGATTTGACTAAAGCATTTCCCAATTTTTCTGAATTCACGACGTTCTCCAATCCTTTTGATATCCGTTGCCTACACCGGGCATGCACAAATATCAATTTGAGTTGTATAGCATAAGCGATGATAAAATTGCTTAGAAGCATTATAGCCGAAAATTCACTAAATGTCAAGACCATTCAGTTCTTCTGTCAGAGGGGTTCAGTTTTAAGAGTTATCCATGGATGAGGTTAACTGCGAGTTTAGGAGTGTCAGCGAAGTGTCGTAGCGTTTTCGAGATTTTTGTGTATCCTGCGAATCGTAGGACGGAAATGGCGGTGTTTCGCAACGC